>JAXJRQ010000031.1:0-7080 GCA_036310525.1 Clostridia bacterium | reverse complement strand
TTGCAAGTGCCTTTACCGCCATTCGCTCGTCGTCAACCAAAACTATCTTATACAAATCTTTATCACTCCAAATTTAAAGGTTTACCATATGCTGTTTTCATATCTGTCATAGCCGAGCTGTAAAAGCTCAAGATACCTTTCAATACCCAAACCGTCAAGCTTTTTCATGAAAGCATCCCAGTCGTTTTCTATATCTTTGTTGCACAAAATAAACTCCTTTATCTCTTTTTCAGCATATGGAATAATCTGTGCTTCAAGTCTGTTTAATTCTTCATACTCATCAACGGTATTATAATAATTGCTGACTGTTTTTTCAGGCTCTTTCTTGTAGTATGCCGCAAGAGCGTCCGCCTTGAATTTTTCGCCGTCCAACGGGTCGCCGTTCCACGCCATACCGTTAGCAATATCAGCGTATCTGAATTCGGGGTTTCTGTTTTCCCATGTGGCATTCTGTAAAAATCCGAACTGAAAATTACTTTTTATTGTCGCTTTTTTGCCTATACCTGCAAAAATACATATATCGTCATCCGATGCGTATTCCCAGTCACGTCCCTCCACACCGTATCTTGAGCGCAGTGTGGCTTCCTTACTCATCATGAAGTCAAGCAGACGAAACGCCGCAAGCGGATATTTGCAATACTTTGTAATAAACGCTCCCGGTGCAACTATGTGGGGCGTTACATACGCATAATTAATACCGTCAGGGCCTTCGAGCGGCGGCAGAGCTTCGTATTCAACCATACGCTGACGGTTGTTGCCGAAAACTATATCCGGATTTCCGCTTGTAAAGCACCCTACCACATTATCCTGTGATGAGGCAATTTCTATCATTTCCTCGCCCGTTCTTGAAAAGAGCTTATCGTCAATAAGTCCCTCACGCACAAGTCCTGATATATATCTTAAGGCATCTCTGTACTCATCCTTTGTAAAGTTGATATACAGCTTGCCGTCTTCTCCTACATTTGCATATTTGGTTATATCGGGGTTACACTCGCTTATAAACGAATTGATTAAAAATCTGTGCGGCTGTGCACACCAGCCGTCAATATTTCCGAGCATTCCCAGTTCATCCTTTTTTCCGTTGCCGTTGGGGTCAAGAGTTGTGAATGCAATCATGACCTCTCGAAATTCTTCGGTTGTTTTAGGCATTTCCATGCCAAGCTTTTCAAGCCATGTCTTGTTTATCCATGTTTTTAAGCCGTAGCTGTTACCCTCCTGCTCAGCCAGACGTGGCATGAAATATCTGTTTCCGTCCGGTGCAAGAAGCTGTTTTTCTACATTGGGCACATTACTTTTTGTGTAAAGGTCATTGAGCCAATAGCTGTAGTTGTCCATATAGTCACCAAGCTCAAGCAAAATACCGTTACCGTTTATTCCGTTTTTGACCTGTGCTATTTCATTGAACGCACCGCTCATAATAACACCGGGAATTTTTTCACCGGCATTGATTTTTAACTCAATCATCTCCCAGATGTTTTTCATGACCTCAAAATCAAGACCTATTCCCGTTTGCTCCTCAAGCCATTTTGTGTAATCGTTTGTTTCGTAATCCTCAACTGTTTCCGAGTATTCAATCGCACAGTCAAGCACTATTTTCTCTTTTACTATCGGCAAGGTTCCGGGTGCGGTAACGTTGCTGTCCTCAACAATGCCTGATTCGATTTTATTCGTCTGCGCACCTGTACAGCCGCAAACTAATATGGCTAATATAAACATTGTAAATATTAGTCTTATACGCTTTTTCATTCCGCACCTCACCTTTCATAAATTTTAATTATTGATTAAGCTCATTATATCATTTACGAATTAAAAATTCAATCATTACAATATAACATGCAAAAAAGTCTCAAGTCTGCCGCATCGGATAAATTCCGATATGGCAGACTTGCATTTATTTACTGTACTGCCGCCGGTATTGTAACCGACATTGGTGCGCAAACGGGCACCATTGATTCGGGACTGTTCCACATCATAGCCTTTACCATGTATTTTTCTCCGCTTGAAAGATTACACGAAACTTCAATATCGTCTAAAGTTTTTTCAGGCTCTACCTGCTTTGTTGAAACCGCTACAAGCGCATTGTTACCGTCATAAACAGCAACTATGACAGATGGCTTAAACGAAGTATTGACATTGTATCCGACACTCACCTTAGAGGTTGTTATTCCTGAAGTATAATTAACAGAAGAAATTTTATCCTCTTTGTTTCCCTCAAATACAACGTTTGTCATTTCAGCACTAAGCGCATAATCACCGCCTGAAAATGCTGTTCCATTAACATATGCACAAAATCCCGCATCGGGCGTAATCGTAACAGTGGTATTGTCCCTTTTAGTAACCTTACCGCCATCGGTTGCCGTTACTATGTAATCATGGTTACTGTAACACACATCAAAACCGCCAATATCCTCTTTAAGAGCTTCGTATGTATTGCCGTTGAAGATAATAGTTGAAACCTCTTCAGCAAAGTTGGTATCATGACGGCTGCCGCCGAATATTCCGCTTCCTATCTGATGGTCGGTCATAAGAGTAGCACCCGGATATATCGTAAGAGTGCTTGTTCCCGAAACGTGATTATCAACCTCCCAGCCGCCTATGTCATAATTATTATAACAGCCGCTGAATATTCTTCGTGTAACTGTTCCGCCCGTAACATTAATCGCAACATTACCGCTTATGGGTTTATCGGAAGCAAAAATGCCCTCGACTGTTCCGCCCTTCATATTAACCTCACTGTTGATGGATTTTCCCTCTGTTATATAGCAGGCTGAATATACGTTCATCCAGTTACCGCCCTCAACATTAACCTGAATTTTACCCTCAACATGACTTGTTTTTTGTCCGTTTGTACCGCCATAGACATATGCCGCACTTGCATCACCCGTGACGGTGGTGATACAATCGCCCTTTACTATTCCGCCCCAGCTTCCGCCGTGGATTACCGCTTTAGGAAAGCCTTCTTTAAGCTTACCCTTGAAATTCTTATTCACATTTCCGCCGACAACAAGACGGCAATCTCCGTTTACATTCTGTGCACTTCCGCCGCCGTAAATCGTTCTGTAGCTGCCGCCGTAAACCTCAAGGTTGGTGCTGTCTACTGCTTTTGATGTGCTTCCGCCTCTTATGGCAAGCACCGCTGTTGTATCAACAGTGTCCTTTATTATAACATGATAGCCGTTTGCGTTAATAGCATTATCGGCAGCCGCATCAGATGCTGAAACGGTTGCACTGCAATCAAATACAAGATTTTCAAAGGTAACATTACAGTTTATGTTAAGATTATCAACTGTCTTTATATCAATAGCCGCATCATTTATACCCGAAACAGTGATTGTCTTATCGGATGCGAGCCACTCAAAATCGGCAGGCAGAGTTATGCTTCCATTAACTATAACTGTTCCCTTATCCTCCACTGCACTAAGCGCCTTTTGAAAGGTGTACGGATTGTTTAATGTTCCGTCGCCGTTTTCCGTACCCGATGCCGAGCAATACAGCGGCACCTCTGACAAAAACAATCCGCCCGTAACATTGCTCACAAGCTTACCTTCTGTCATATCCGAAACAGACAGCGGCATTGAAATTCTGAACACTCCGTCTGAACCCACCTTAAACTGCTCTATATAACGAATATCAGTGGATTTTACATTTGATATATCCGTCTGTGAATCATAAATCGCCACAACGGCTGACTTGCCTGCGTTTTCTGTCCCTGCATTGCCTTTAAATACAATATTTGCCGCAGACGCATTTGCCGTCATTGCCGCCGCACATGAAAGTGCGGCGGCAATTGCGGTTATTTTTTTGAAAGTCATAAACGTCTTCCTTTCCGAAAAAATTAAATGTTATTCCTGAACCTCCGAGGTATATACAGCACTTTCGCCTATATCACTCAACGGATTTAATGACTCCATTGAATCTACAAGGAATATTTTGATATAACCGTCTGTGATTGAGGTTACGTTCATATTATTAACCGTAAGCGTGTTAAGACCGCTTGTAAGAGGTGTTACTTCGCTTAATGCAACATTTATAAGCTCTTTATCAGAATCATATACCGCAACACACATAATTGACGGTGTATCTGCATAGTTTGTGAGCGTTACGGGAAGCGATACATTTACTGTACCTGCCGAAACAATCTCGGCAAAGCTTGTAAGCTCTTTGGTATCAGCCGCTGTGAATTTTGCTGTACCCGTAACAAGAGATGCGGGAGCTACCTCAACATATTCTACCTGAGGTGTCCAGTATACTCTCTTACCCCAGCCTGTATCACCTGTACCGTTGTATGCTTCAAATCTTATCACATCACCCTCGTTTACAGTAATTGCAAGAGGTGAAATTGCAGCATCCTGAGAGAAGGTTGTATCAGTATGAATTCTGTATTCAGCGTTGTATTTTGGCCATATCTGTGTACCATTTCGGGTAATTCTCAGGTACGCCGGTGCATTTTCAGCAGGATTTGGAGAACCGCCATATACATGTGCAATTCCCTTTGCGTCTGTATTTTTAGTTGTAAGAACTACTGTTCCCGTCATGGGCGAGGTGAATGTTCTGCTTACGCTGTTGTTCTTCTTTACATCTGCAGCAGGAGCTGATTCTGCCTTTGGTACCATCCAGTACTTACCTACACCTGCACCGTTAGTTGCTTCTGCCGCTTCACACCATGCAATACCTGCTGTACCGTCTGTTGCTGTGTCAAGAGGATCCTGACCAAAACGTGCTTTACCTGTATTTTTCTTTGTAAGCTCATTATACTTTGGTGTTGCATCTGCGGCACGATAATATTCCCATTTCCATTCAGTATGTCCGTTATATGTATTGTATGCTGTTTCGTCCCATGCTTCTGTTGCTTTATAAATGTATGCAGGTGCAGTTGTATCTACGCTGTTATATACAACAACGGGATTCCAGAATACCTGCTTTGCGTATGCACTATGACCTGTTGCGGCACTTACCATAAACCATATCTGCTCACCCTTGTTGACATTGGTTGTGATGTTTTCAAAATCAAGCACTGCAACGCCGTCTGCCGGAGTTGTTTCTGCATCATATGCAAAGGTGTGTGTCCATATTACTTCATTCTTTCCGTCAGCAGACCACTTTAAAATATTAACCACTGCGCCCTTGGTATTTGTTGAGTCAAGCTTTCTGTTGTAGATTTTACTGTCCCCAAGCATATCCTCGGCAGTAATTGTTATGTTTCCGCTCTTGGGTGCTGTAAAAGATTTTACCAGTCTGTTATTTGCATCCTGCTTAGGATTTGACTCTGTTGCCACTGCCGGACGCATCCAGTACTTGCCTATTACATTTCTTGCATATGCATTTGTGGTTGAATCGCAGAACACACGTATATGTGCACCGGATGCTGCCTTATACGAATAATCGTATGTGCCGTCCTCATTAAGTGCCGGTGCAACAAAATCCTGAGTTGCGTTTCCTGCACTGTTGTTGTCATATGCGTATGCCTTGTATGCATTGTTTGATATATTGTTTCTGTAAATGAACTGCCATACGGGGTCATCGTTCTTTATTACTGTCGTATTTGTCATTGTTTCGGGCCATGCATCTGCTGATTTATATGTAATATCTGCATCCTCGGCACTTGTGTATGTTATAGTAGGTGCCCAGTATACAAGCTTACCGTAACCGCTTGAGCCGTCGCCGTTATAGACTTCAAATCTGATTACATCGTTTTTGATAACGTATGCACTGAAATCCTCAAAATCATATGTCTGAATCCATGATCTGTCCCACGGAATCTGCACTTCACCGCTTGCGGGCCATATCTGTTCTCCGTTTCGGGTGATTTTTATAAATGCGGTTGAGTTTGCATTGCTTTTCTCCTTTGAACCACCGTAAATATTACCATCCTCTGTTGAGAAAACAACATGGCCTGAAACAGGAGCCTTAAATGTTCTGCTGACTGCAAATCTTGCACGTTCAGTCTCTGTTGTATTGCTTGTCTTTATGTAGGGCATCATCCAGTGCTCACCTACAGCGGCTTCATTCCATTCTGTACCGCCGCACCATGCATCAGCAGCGGTTTTGTCCTGAGCGGTTGCAGTAATCGGTCTTCCGAAATTTTCGCGTGATACATAGTTATTGCTAAGTGCCTTGTATTCATAGCCGGTTACTTTGTCTGAATGTTCCCATGTCCAGAGCTCATTTCCCGGAGCTGTTTCACTCCACGCATCTGTTGACTTATATACGGGAAGGGTGCTTTCTTCACCTGTTTCTTCTGCCCTGACCACAGCTGCCGCTGATATTAGCATTACAGCCGATAACAGCATTGAACATAATTTCTTCGTTTTCATAAAACTATACCTCCTTGAAATTTATATCCTTATAAAAATTACTGTCTGTATATTATTGCAGTATTAATTGTGCCGCCGCTTCTGTGCATGAATATCATGTCGCCTTCAATAATTTCCGATGCGGATGCAAATCTTAGTTCATCGGATGATTTTTCGTAAAACCAAACTCTGTCCGATGCAGTCAGCGGATATACTCTGTTCCAGCTTTCCATCGGGAACACTCCGCCCTGCGCCGCCTCAACCGATGTCGGGATATGGTTGTTTACCACTATTCCGGCAGGTATTCTTGCAAGCACCTCGCCATATGCACAGATTGACGAGCCGTTAAAGATATATGTGTCTATACCGTATTCGTAGCTTGTGGTTGAATTTGCTTTTTCAAACATTTTCTCCGAATTGTCCGACATAGGTATTGCCTGAACGGAAATTGAGCTTATGCCGTAGTTGTTGTCGTTAAACTGAAGAACTGTTCCCTTTTTTAAATCCTTCGCCATTACTTTACGCAGACGTTCATCGCCTGAAAGCGGATTTCCGCCGGGAGTTTTCAGCTCTCCGTCACGTATACGGCGTGTTTCATAGTTGCCTTTTCCATCATATATATTAAGCTGATAGAACACTGCGTCCTCTTCCTCGTCATAAACCTGCCAGACATCGTCTACAATATACGTTTTTTTCGTCCAGTCAACCCATGCTCCCATTTTGGGTGAAATGTCAAGCACGATATATTGCGGAACATAATCCTCGCCTACATTGTAGAGCTTTGCAT
>JAXJRQ010000030.1:0-7573 GCA_036310525.1 Clostridia bacterium | reverse complement strand
CCTTTACACAAAGGGGCCTTCCACTCAATTGTTTGCGTCTGTGATAATCTCACCGACAAATTACAATTTAAAAAGGAGAAAAACAATGTGGACAGAATACAGAACAGACGAGCAAATATCAATAAAAAGCATGTATTCTCTGTTTGAGGAGGAATACGGGCATGGTTTTTCGTTTTCGGGAGAATCGCACAATTTCTGGGAATGTGTTTACGTAAAAGGCGGCGGAATGTGTGTTTCTGCGGATGAGCGTGTGTACAATCTTGCGGAAAATGAAATCATTTTCCACAAGCCGATGGAGCTACACAAATTCCACATAAATAATTCAGACGGAGTAAAGGTGCTTATTTTCTCGTTTTTTGCCGAGGGAAAGCAGATGGATTTTTTCAGAAACAAGGTTTTTCGACTGCTCGAATCGCAAAAAAGCATCATTGATAATATGCTTGACTTTATTCACACCAAAATTGATGATTTTGAAATGCCTGATAAAATACGCAATTCAACGGAAAAATACCTGTATCCGTTTAAAATATCGGGCACATATTCGCAGATGATAACTACCTATATATTACAGCTTCTGCTTTCACTTTGCGAGGACAGCAGTATTTCCTCGGCTTCGGACACTCCCGATGCGGTTGTTTTCACGAACGCCGTCAGATTTATGCGAAACAACATTGATACACAGCTGTCAATATCCGAAATTGCGTCACACTGCAATATAAGCGCAACGGGTCTTAAGCGGATTTTCTCGAAATATACGGGCATGGGCGTGCATAAATACTATACAAAGCTCAGAATTAAAACATCGGCGGAGCTTTTAAGGGATGGTGATAATGTCACTGATGTTGCGGAAAAGCTCGGCTTTGGAACACAGTGTTATTTTTCGGCGGTGTTTAAGCGTGAAACGGGAATTTCCCCGACGGAATTTAAAAGAAATGACCATGCGCTATTTGATTTTATGTAAGTTACAAAAATTGAAAACACATAAAAATCCGCTAAAACATGCAGTTTATGGGCAAATCAAAAAATGTCTATTTACAATTAGTACTTATATATTATATACTTGTTTAAAATATTGTTTCAAGAGAGGAAAGAATCAGTATGAACAAAAAACTCAACAATGCGCTTGATGTCATAAAAGAAAAGGTTGACATGAGCCTTAACAAATTCACATTTACATTTCCTGCGGCGATAAGCAAGGGATATGTATATCCGCCGGTCGAAGAGCTTGGCTGGACGGAAGGCTTCCGTACGGGAATATTATGGATGCTTTACGAGCTTACGGGTGAAGAAAAATACAAAAACAGCGCTGAAATACAGTGCGAAATATTCAAGATACGTGAAGAACGGGATATAAACCTCAATCATCATGACATTGGTTTTCTGTATTCTTTATCAAGTGTTGCGGCGTACAAAATAACGCACGAGGATAAATATAAGGAAACTGCGCTCAATGCCGCAGACAAGCTCTGCCGTCGTTTTCGTGAAAAGGGCGGATTTTTGCAGGCATGGGGCGATATGGACAAGGCTGACAACTACAGACTTATTGTTGACTGCCTTTTAAACATTCCGCTTTTGTTCTGGGCGTCGGAGGTAAGCGGAAACGAGAGATATGAATACATAGCAAAAACCCACTTAAAAACTGCCGTAAAAAACATCATCCGTGATGATTTTACCACATACCACACATACTTCTTTGACCCCCAAACGGGTGAGCCTTTAAGAGGTGCAACTGCACAGGGATATAGTGACGACAGCTGTTGGTCGAGAGGTCAGGCGTGGGCGATGTATGGTCTTGCGATAGCGTATTCATACACGCATGACGAGGAGCTTATTCCTTTATTTAACGGAGTAACAAAATATTTTATTGAGCATCTTCCGTCAAATTATGTTCCGTACTGGGATTTAATTTTCACCGATGGAAATGAACCGAGAGACACTTCAGCAGCGGCGGTTGCGGTGTGTGCGATACTTCATATGAATAAATTTGTGCAAAATTCCGAATTCATGGATGCGGCAGATAAAATGCTTGAGTCGCTTATGGATAACTATTCCACGAACGCAATGTCGTATTGTGACGGACTTCTCACCGACGGAATGTACAGCAGAAAAACCGTATACAGCGGTAACAGAGAATGTACTACATGGGGCGATTATTTCTATATGGAAGCCGTCACAAGAAAGCTTAAAGACTGGGAAATGTACTGGTAAATATGACAAAAATACAGATTGTTCAAAAAATGAATATGCCCACAAAAACCGCATAGATATGCGGTTTTTGTGGGTTTTAAATTGCAAACAAAAAATGTTTATTTACAAATGCTTAAAAAACATAGTAATATTTATTATAACAACAGCGGCAAACCGCAAACAGCAAGGAGGCGTTTTAAGTGAAAAAAATATCTGTGGATATGGTAATTTCAGGTGCAAGCTTTTATGGGTTGTCGATGCTTATAAATACGAAAAAAAATGTCCTTCTGATTGAAAGAGGCGCACGAATAGGCGATGAATTTTTGGCAAGCCTTGCGGTTAATTGCTATGAAAAAAATCCCACGAGCGAGTTCGGCAAAAAATTCCTGGATAAGCTTTTACGGGACGGATATATAAAGGATGGTTTTGTTTGCTCCGCACCGGCGGCGTTTCTTCTTGCCGAAGAGGCAAAGGGAAAGAACGTGATGTTTAAAACGGAGATTTCCAAAATCACAAAAACAGACGGTGAATACATAATAACGGTTTTCAATTCGGACGGATACAGTGAAATCAGAACACCGATTATAATTGATACAAATCCCGAAGGGGTTTTTCATACAGAGGAGAGCGAAAAATTCCTCAACGTCATGTGTGAAAGTGAAACGGAAAATTCCGTGTATGATATTTTTACACAAAAATATATAATGAGCTTTAAGGCGAAAAAAGGCGAAGAGCTTTACCGGACATGCGGCAGACTCATGGAATATTTAAAGGAAAAAGACATCGGTGCTGTTTATATAGCGGATGCGTATTCATATAAAACGGAAAAAAGAAAAATCGACGACGGATATTACCATATCCCGTCATCGTGCTTTGGAAATATAATAGATGCAGTTGACAGCGGAGGTTACGGATATGACGGAATTTGAAAAACAGTATGACGTAATTGTTGTCGGTCTCGGAACAGCGGGTGCAGTTGCGCTTATAAAAGCGGCAAAAAAGGGACTTCGGGTTCTTGGCATCGAAAATCTTTCACGTATGGGCGGTACGTCCACGGCAGGCGGAATAAGCCATTACTATTACGGACTTGATGGCGGATACTATACAGAGCTTGACAGGGAAGCGGACAATATCAGGGATATTATCTGCGACGGCTGTACTGCTTCACGTACCGATATATCGGCGTATGTTTTTGAGAATAAGGCAATTGGCTACGGTGCTGATATAATGTACGATACGGCGGTTGTCGGGGTATATAAAACGGCAAACAGAGTATGCGGCGTAAAATGCCTTAAAAACGGAAAAGAATATAAATACGCATCAAAAATCATGATAGACGCTACGGGTGACGGACAAATCTGTAAAATGTCGGGTTGCCTGATGCAGGGTGGACGTAACAGCGATAATCAGATGCAGCCGTATGCAAATATTCTGATGGTTTTGCAGGATAAAAACGTTTACGGAATAAACAAGGATGCAGGCTACATAAATCAAACGGAAAACAGCGACTTCTCGGCAAAAATCCTTGATTCTTCCGCATTTCTTTATCACATATGCAACGAATACCGTGGCAGACTGAGCTTTGTTTCAAATGCGATGCTTACGGGTTGCCGGGAAGGCGAGCGGATAGTCGGCGAGGAAAATATTACGTTTGAGGGTTGCACAGAGGGCAAGGATACGGAAAAAACCGTCTTTTATGCATTCTCAAACATAGACAGTCACAGTAAGGACATCGCCTTTGAAAACCGAAACACAAAGGACTGGTATATCGCAGCAGGCTTATGGGGCGCAGGTATAAGATGCGCAGTTCCGATGGGTGCACTCATTCCCAAAGGCTTTGACGGAATAATAGCCGCCGGGCGCTGTATTGCATCGGAGCACGAGGTTTCGGCTTGCATCAGAATGATGCGTGATATGAAAAAATGCGGTGAGGTGGCAGCTGAAATTGCATATCTTGCGATAACGGATAATGTGCGTACGGTTGATGTGGATTACGAAAGATTATCGGAAGAACTGATAAAAAGCGGTTGTCTTATGAAATCGCAAAACTGCGGATTTGCACACCGTACACGTAATATGCAGGTAAATAAAGAGTTCGAGTGGCTTACTGATACAGAAAAACTAATTGAGGAGCTTTCGGGCGACTCTCCGGGAGTAGCAATCTGGTCGGCAAAGCGCATGGGCGAAAAAATCCGTGATAAGCTTATTGCGGTGCTTGATAGTAAAAACCGCAATTTACAGGTAAATGCGGCATTTGCGCTTGCACTAATAGGCGATAAATCGGGAGTCGGTATTCTTCGTGAGCTTGTTAAAGAAAGAAATATCCACATTCCCCAATCGAGCATAAAATTCACTTATGCATGGGGCGTGAGTGCGGCATATCTTTTGGGAAGGCTGTGCGATACGGCTTCGGCGGATTTACTGCTTGATGTACTTGAAGAGGACGGTGCATTTGATGAAGAGCAGTTTGTTAAGGACGAACTGCATCAGGGCATAGCGGATATGCGGTTTATGTTTATATCGAATGCGGTTGCGGCACTGTCTGAAATATGCAGTGTCTGCGATGAAGAAAAACGAAAATATATACTTGAGCGTATAAAAAATAAAATCAGCTCGGGATATGACATTAAAATATGCCTTAAGGATAATCCCTATATTGAATACAATATGTTGGACATATTAAAAAGACAAATGCAGCTTTATATAAAAATGGAGGGGTAAGAGAATGAAATTGCAAAAAAAAGAGAAAGAAGTCATCACACAGCACAGTACATGGTACAGGTTTATAAACGAGGTAAAAGCGCATAAAACCCTGTACATTATGGCAATACCCGTAATCTTATATTATCTGATATTCCACTACGGACCGATGTACGGTGCAATTATTGCATTCAAGGATTATGATGTGGTAAAGGGTGTTATGGCAAGTAAATGGGTAGGCTTCAAGCACTTTATTGATTTTTTTCAGGGAATGTATTTTGTAAGAGTTTTAAGAAATACACTCATATTAAGTGCATACGAGCTTGTTGCATCGTTCCCGTCGGCAATAATTTTTGCATTGCTTATGAATGAGCTTAAGAACCTGAAATTCAAAAAGGTAGTACAGACCGTTACATATCTTCCTCACTTTATATCAATGGTGGTTGTGTGCGGTATGATAGTTGACTTTTTCAGTACAAGCGGTGTAATCACAGGCTTCCTTGAAAAGCTTGGCTTGCCGAAAATGAATTATGTGGGAAGCAACGATACCTTCAGACATGTTTACGTATGGACGAACGTATGGAAGGCAGTTGGCTGGAACTCAATCATTTACGTTGCTGCACTTTCGGGAATTGACCCCACCTTGTATGAGGCGGCATCAATTGATGGTGCGGGACGCTTCAGGCAGGTTATTCACATTACAATACCCGGAATTACCGGCACAATAGTAGTAATGCTTATCCTTAAGGTTGGTCAGATTATGAGTCTTGGCGGAGAAAAGATAATTCTTCTCTATGGTCCTTCGACATACGAAACAGCAGAAACAATATCAAGCTTTGTATACCGTTACGGTCTGACGGGAATGAAGTACAGTTATACAACGGCTGTCGGATTGTTCCAGTCGGTGGTGAATCTTATTCTTATCGTAGGAACAAATGCTCTTTCAAAGAGAATTACCGAAATGGGAATATATTAATAGTAAAATTCAGAAAGGAATGAACAACAATGAAAACAAAACAAACTGTTTCGGGTGCAATTTTTGATATATTTAACATAATATTCATGCTGTTTATGATATTAATATGTTTTTATCCGTTCTGGTACATCGTTGTGTGCTCGTTTACGGACGGCGGATACTTGATTGGT
Organism: Clostridia bacterium; assembly: GCA_036310525.1. GTDB lineage: Bacteria > Bacillota > Clostridia > UBA1381 > UBA1381 > UBA4716. The sequence continues at coordinate 1,540 of JAXJRQ010000030.1, read as the reverse complement.
GATGTAGGTGCGATACTCTGGCCGAAAAAATTCACACTTGACGGATATGCTGCAGTTTTGCAGAATAAAAACATTTTCAACGGTTATAAAATGACAATACTAATTCTTGTTTTAGGAACTCTGGTAAATCTGGTTATGACATCAATAGGTGCATTTATTGTAACAAGAAAGCATTTTATGCCTGCAAAAATAATGATGAAGCTTATGATATTTACAATGTATTTCGGCGGCGGTATGATTCCTTCGTATCTGCTTATTGTAAATGTACTCCATCTCCACAATTCAATATGGTCACTGATATTGCCCGGTGCTATCAGTACATATAACCTTATTATTATGAAAACGAATTTCATGGCTATTCCCGACAGCCTTGAGGAAAGTGCCGAGATTGACGGTGCAAGCGACTGGACGGTTTTTTCGAGAATAATTATTCCGCTTTCAAAGCCTGTAATTGCGGTTATGGTGCTTTACTACGGAGTGGCACACTGGAATTCATGGTTCAATGCAATGCTCTACATTGACGATACAACAAAATATCCGCTTCAGCTTGTACTGAGGGAAATTCTTATTTTAAACAGTACAAATGACATGACAGCTGATGCAGGCGACGTATACGCACTTGCACAGACAATTAAATATTCAACAATCATAGTTGCAACATTGCCGATTTTATGTATGTATCCGTTCATACAGAAGTATTTTATCAAGGGAATGCTTGTCGGCGCAGTAAAGGGTTAAGTTAAAAATATATTTTTAAATATAAGGAGGAAGAAAAAATGTTCAAAAAAAGAAAAGCATTGATTGCTGTATCTGCACTTTGTGCAGCGGCGGCAGTTGTAAGCGGTTGCGGAGAGAAAAAAGAAGACGCATCAAGCGGAGAATTCTCAGGCACTCTTACATACTGGGTTGCCATGCCGTCTCAGATTTCTGCCAACTACACCTCAATGAAGGAATTACCGCAGTACATTGAGATGGAAAAAAGAACAGGAGTTCATATCGACTTTGTGCATGCACCTGTAGATCAGGAGCAGGAAAAGTTCACACTAATGATTGCTTCAAACAATCTTACAGATATGGTTGAAACCAACTGGAAAAGATACTATCAGGGCGGACTTTCAAAAGCTTTGCAGGACGGAATGATTATAAGCTTTAATGAGTATCTTGACGAATATGCTCCCAACTTCAAAAAGCTTATGGAGGAAAATCCCGAAACAAGACGAGGTCTTGTTACAAGTAACGGAGATTACTGCTCATTCCCCAGGGTAAGACGTTCAGACGAAGCATCAAAGAATGCAATGCGTACAAACTTCGGCGGTATGTATATTCGTAAGGACTGGCTTGATAAGTGCAATCTGCCCGTTCCCGAAACAATCGAAGAATGGGAAACAACACTTCGTGCATTCAAGGAACAGCTTGGCGTAAAGCATCCGCTTATTATTGAATCAGGCTGGTTCAAGGCAGAGGGTAACGGTAATGACTTCAACAATGCCTTTGGCGTTGACAAGGGTTGGTTTGTAAAGGACGGAAAGGTTAAGTTCGG
>JAXJRQ010000029.1:0-2520 GCA_036310525.1 Clostridia bacterium | reverse complement strand
CAATAATATGACAAGCGGAAAATCAGACGAGCTTGAATATTACAACGTAGAGGGAGCAAAAGCAAAATATGTACGAATTAATTGCTTCGGAACTACGGTAGGAAACTGGAATTCCATTCTTGAGGTGTATGTTTATACAGACAAATAAGGAGGTAGCCGATGAAACGAATTATATCAATTATGCTTTCGGCGGCGATGCTTAGTACAAATTGTGTGTGGGCGGAGGAAATATCCGCCGCTCCCACATATGAACAGATTACTGTTCCGTATTCGCAAACCACGATGAGTGCGTCGGATTTGGGTAAGGAACAGCTTTACAGTAACTCTGCATTTTCGCAGCAAATTAATGAAGTTACTGTAAAATACGGCGAAAAGATTTATGCAATGTCTGATGGTGAGAAATATGAAATAACTCCCGTCATTGACTTTGTGCCTGAAAAAGACAGTCGGAATTATTACTTTGAATTTGACAATAATTTTGAAGCAAATACAAAGAAGGGTGCAAAAAATAAAATTATTCCTTCGGCAACGAATACGGGCGAATATGTGTTTAATTCAGACGGTACAGTAAAAATTTCGCCTAAAACAATCGGAGGTTATCAGGGTACAAGTATTACAAGCAGTACATCATCAATTACGTATGCGCTTGAAAAATCCTTTACTCTTTCTCATAATAAAAACTGGAAAGTATCAGCAGGCTTTGATAATGAAAATAAATTGGCGTACATAATACCGTACGAAATTGCATTTTATGAATTTCGTCCTCATTATGTGAGTGTAACAAACGGCAGTAGCGATACAAGACTTGACTCGAACATTTCAGGAAAAACCGATTCAAGAAATACGGACTATTACCGTATGATATATGAAAACAAGCCTGTATCAGATACAAAAAGAAGTGTGGAGCTGTCATACTCGAGGAGTAAAACGGGAGATTACGGTACATATACTTTCGCAGAAACAGACGACAGAAAATATAAGTATACCGACACAGTGGTAAGCAGCTTGTTTACATATCTTCCGACAAACGGTTTGTTTGCCTTTAACGGTATGTTTGACTATCTGTATATAGAAACAGACCTTGATTATGACAAAGCTATGAGCTTTGTAAGCACATATTCGGAAATTCTTTCAAAGAACCTGTCACAGCTAAAAGCGACAGATGCAGTCAAGGTGCAGTCGGCGCTTGATGCATACATGAAATTGCCGGATAAGGTGAAATCATATCTTGTGAGAGACGAATATGCGGTTTTGAAAAAGCTCGGGCGTATACTTGCAAATGACGGCACTATAGTATCTGCGTTCGGTAATGAAATTAATCTTTCTGATTGCAGCGGAAACGGTACCAAGGAAAATCCGTATATCATATCTGTAGATGCTGAATATACAAAAAATGCAGTGTCTGAGGCGGATTTTGTGCTTGCTGATGAATGGGCAGATATAAATGTAAGCGGTGAAATAAACGGATATATCAATGAGATAGATGCAGTTGTAGGTCTTGCCGACAGCGAGGTTTATTATAAGTTTACGGTATATACGGTAAATACAGCTACAATGACTAATGCATCAGCCAAAGCTTTTCTTGACACCTATAAAGAGCTTTTCAAAAAAACTGATGCGGACGTAAGCGAAAAGCAGTTTATTGAAAACGCAATAAATGAGTTCAGAAACTTAAATACAGATGCTGCATCAGTATTTGTAAAGGGCGAGCTTGAACATCTTGAAAGTATGTTTATGCAGACTCTTTTTGTGGGTATTAAGAGCGCACAAACTGCTCAGGAATTAATAAATGCAACTCAGAACAATATCGGTGTGTATGAGCTTGATATTGATATGGCACAGTATATCATTTCAAACAAACCTGAAAATGGATTTGCAGAGTTTAAGGATTTTGATATTCTTTATGATAAGGCGTATTTTATCAGTCAGGTGAACAGTTCCGGCTCGGAAATCGGTGAACTTGTGGATGAGTACGAATATATTCTTAAGGATGAAGAAAATCAGATTGATATAAAAACCGAATACGCACAGCTTTCGGATGAAGCAAAGGAACTGCTTGCTGAAATCTCGGCGGATATTGATTTTGATAATAACTATTCCATCGCATTGAATTTTAAACGTGCAATGATACTTGCACAGGTAAAAACAGCACAGACTGTACGTGCATTGAAAAATGTGGTGAAGGGCGAAGAATCATCAGGTGAGGTTATAAATAACAACTTTAACCTTATAGGTGCAGATAAAACCGTATATAACTCTCTCACAACTCCCGACAATGTATTCATATACATGTACAGAAGGCTTAATGAAGTTTTAAGCTTTGAGGATATTAGTGCTGTATTTGAATTGGCTTGTGAGGAAGCGTATCAAAATGAACCTGCACAAACACCATATGAAAAGAAAACGGTCAAAGTTCCATATACAAAGGCAACGCTTAAAGCAGAAGATTTTGGCGTAACACAGTTATTCAGTGATGCGTCATTTAATGAAAGAATTGACAGTATAGAGGTTACTTACGGT
>JAXJRQ010000028.1:0-7461 GCA_036310525.1 Clostridia bacterium | reverse complement strand
GCCAAGTGAAGTGGCTTCGCCGTGAAGTATGTGCTGCGCAAATGTGAATCAGCCATCGCTGTGCGATGACTGTTACCATAAAAAAGAAGAACTTCCGTTTGGAAGTCCTTCTTTTTTATGGCGGAGCAGGAGGGATTTGAACCCTCGCGCCGGTTACCCGACCTACACCCTTAGCAGGGGCGCCTCTTCGGCCTCTTGAGTACTTCTCCTTATAGAAAATGCATACAGATAAATTAATTGCTGCCGTTCTAATCCGCAATTAGTATTGTATGCAGTACCAATATTAAATTTTAAATGGAGGAGAGAGCGGGATTCGAACCCGCGGACGGCGGAACCGTCACCGGTTTTCAAGACCGGCTCTTTCAACCACTCAGACATCTCTCCATATCGTGTCATCGTAACCGACTTGTATATTATAGCAAATACTATTCAAATTGTCAAGTGTTTTTTTCAAACTTTTTTAAACTTTTTTATAATTTATATTTTCCCGATTTACTTGCAATGTATTGTTTTTTATGATAATATGAAAAAGTTAATATCGTGACTGTCGTTTAGACAGCTCACTTCCATTATGCAGACTTTTTTATAGTTTAGAAAATTGCAAAAAACTTTAAACAGGAGACACTTTATGTTTGATAAAAGAGACGCCATGCATCTTGCACAGCTTTCTGCGCTGGCTTTTACAGATGATGAACTCGTACAAATCACCTCTGATATGAGTGACATTATCCGTCTTATGGATAAAATACGCACCTTTGACTGTAATTTGGAGGCACCCCCTCAAACTACCTTTAAATACACCGCTTTACGAAACGATTGTGCGCTAACTCCCCCATCTGACGCTGAATATAACTTTTCTGTACCGAGAGTCGTGGAGGAATAAATATGGCCTTAAGAGAAATAAGAGCGGCACTTGACTCAAAAAAAATCAGTGCAGAAGAACTTACAAAAAAATATCTCGAACGAATAAGCGTATCAGAGCTTAACAGCTTTATTACTGTATGCGAGGAAAGTGCATTACAATCCGCCAAAGAAGCACAGCGGTTAATTGGTTCGGGCAAACAAACGGCACTTACGGGAATACCGTACGCCGCCAAGGACAACCTCTGCACAAAAAACATCCGTACAACCTGTGCTTCAAAGATGCTTGATGATTTTGTGCCGAATTACAATGCGCACGTAATAGATTTACTGAACAATCACAATGCAATCATGCTTGGGAAAACAAACATGGACGAATTTGCAATGGGCAATTCATCCGAAACCTCATATTACGGCGCAGTGAAAAATCCGCTAAATTCTGATTTTACCTCAGGAGGTTCTTCCTCGGGCTCTGCCGCCGCAACAGGCGCTGATTTGTGTGCATTTGCACTTGGAAGCGACACAGGCGGTTCAATACGTCAGCCGGCGGCTCTTTGCGGTGTTACAGGGCTTAAACCCACATACGGTACTGTTTCACGATACGGACTTGTTGCGTTTGCATCATCGCTTGACCAGATAGGTATTATCGCAAGCTGTGCCGAGGACACAGGATACGTCCTTAATTGCATATGTGGTAATGACGCAAAGGACGCCACCTCCGTTGATAACACTTCCGATGATTTTCTTTCGCTTATCGGAAAAAGCATTTCCGGCTTGAAAATAGGCGTACCTGATGAATTTATTAAAAACCTTGATTTGCAGACTGAAAAAGCATTTTCAAGGGCAATGGACTGTCTTAGCGATATTGGTTGTGAAATGGTCAGCTGTTCCATGCCCTCTCTTGAATATGCGGTATCGGCTTATTATCTGATTTCCTCTGCAGAAGCCGCCGCAAACCTCGCACGTTTTGATTCGGTGAGATATGGTCACCGCACACAAGATGCCGATGATTTTTATACGCTGATTTCACAATCACGCAGTGAGGGATTCGGAAACGAGGTAAAGCGTCGGATTATGCTCGGAAATTACGCACTGAGTACGGGGTATTATGAAGAATATTACATGAAAGCACAAAAGGCACGTGCAAAAATCATTGAAGATTACAATGCTGTTTTTGAAAAATGTGATATTATTGCAACTCCGCTTATGCCGAATGTATATACCAATTCAAACCGTCAAATCAGCAGTATGTATAATTCAGACATATTTACCGTTACAGCAAATCTTGCAAAGCTACCGGCTATAGCCACTCCCTGCGGCTATGACGAAAATAAAATCCCAATCGGAATAAGCTTTACAGGAAAGCCGTTTGATGAAAAAACAATCATCGCAGTATGTGACAGATTTGAAAAGGAGGCTCAGAAATGGCAAGCTACGAACCCGTAATCGGACTTGAAATCCACTGTGAGCTGATGACAAAATCAAAAATTTTCTGTAGCTGTGAAAACAGCTTCGGCAAAAATACAAACTCACATATATGTCCTGTATGTGCCGGATTTCCCGGTGCCATGCCGACACTTAACAAAGAAGCAGTTACTCTTGCAGTAAAAGCAGGGCTTGCGATAAACTGCAAAATCAACAACTACAGTTCATTCGACCGAAAAAATTATTTTTATCCCGATTTACCCAAAGCATATCAGATTACTCAGTTTTTCCATCCGATATGCTCTGACGGATATATATCGCTTTTTAGTGGTAAAAAAATACGTATAAACCGCATACACCTTGAGGAGGACGCCGGCAAGCTTATCCACAACGGAAAGTTTTCTCATGCTGATTATAACCGTTGCGGTGTTCCGCTTATTGAAATTGTGACAGAGCCTGATTTTTCTTCATCCGATGAAGTACGTGAATTTGTACTCAAAATTGCACTTTTACTAAAATATGCCGATGTTTGTGACGGGCGTATGGAGCAGGGTTCTCTGAGAGTGGATGTAAATATATCGGTAAAAGAAAAAACCTCCGATACATACGGAACACGTGCGGAATTAAAAAACATCAACTCACTTAAATTCATTGCAAAAGCAATCGAATTTGAAACAAAACGTCAAAGTGATTTACTTCAAAAGGGCAAAAAAGTCGTTCGTGAAACACGAAGATACGACGAAGCAAAAAACGCAACGTTTTCATTGCGCTGTAAGGAAGATGCGCAAGATTACCGCTACTTCCCCGAACCTGATTTACCGCCTATTATAATAAGCGATGAAGAAATTGACAGCATCAAAAATCAGATGTGCGAAATGCCCGACAAACGCTTTGAGCGCCTGACGAAGCTGCATTTACTATCAAATGAAGATGCAGAGCTTATCATTCAAAGTCGTGATTTTTCTGATTTTTACGACAAAACTGCTAAAATAACAAATAATTACCGACAAACAGCAAATATGATGCTCGGCGAAATAAGCAGGCTTATCAATGTAAGCGGAAAGAGCATTTCACAGCTAAATCTTACTCCCGATGAGGTTGCCGGTGTAATAACCATGCAGTCATCAGGAAAGCTTACTGCCAATAACGCTAAAAAGGTGATTGAAATTATGTCGCAAAGCGGACAAAGTGCGTCAGAGATTATACAGACACATAATTTGCTCACAAACAGCAATAAAGAGGAATTACGTGTACTTGCAAAAAAAATCATTGACGAAAATCCATCTCAGGTATTGCAGTTTAAAGACGGCAACGAAAAACTTTTTGGATTTTTCATGGGACAGCTTATGCGTGAATCGGGTGGCAGTGCAGACCCGCAAATAATACGTGAAATTCTCACAGACATGCTCAAATAGCAGAAAGGAATACTTATGAGACCAATTAACGGAACAGAGTTATTGAGGGCAATAACCCCCGAAGACTTAAAAAACGCATGCGGAAGTGAAATAACCTTTAATGCATGTGTGCACAAAATACGCAACAGCGGCGCTTTTTCTTTGGTATATCTCAGAACGGGAAGATATGTTTTTCAGGGTGTATATTCACCAAAACTTTGTCAAAATACCATTGATGAGCTTTGCGTGGGTGCATATATAAATCTCAAAGGAAAAGTCAAGGAAGAAAAGCGTGCAAACTACGGCTATGAAACAGAAATTCTGTCGTTCGGGGTTTTATCTCATCCATGCGAGGAATATTCACTGCCAATCAGTGAGACGCTATGCAATTTTTCACTTGAGGATAATCTCGAAAACCGAACAACAGCACTTCGGCATCCGAATGAACGTGCAATATTTAAAATTACTGAAGGCGTCATAAGTGCTTTTTGTAAGCTTATGCTACAGGAGGATTTTACTCTTGTAAATCCTCCTGTTTTGACAAAACAGCAGTCTGAAAATAATTCAGGGATACTCAAGGTAAAGTATTTTAATGATGAATGTTTTCTCTCTCAAAGTTCACAGTTGTACATGCAATCATGTACCGCATTCTTTGACCGTGTATTTTCTGTGAGCAAGGCATACAGCGGAAAAAGGCGAAATTCAGCACGTCATCTGAACGAATACACTACACTGAACTTTGAAACAGCTTTTGCAAACGACATATACGATATTATGAATATTCAGACCGCAACTATCAAAGCGGTATTAAATACTCTCAATTCAGACTATAAAAACGAGCTTGAACTGTTGAAGGTACAGCTTCCGCATATAGATGCTATTCCTGCGCTTACCTTCAATGATGCACTTGCAATACTTGCAAAACCAAAAACACAGCCTGACCTTGACCCGATGGACGAATTAAAGCTTTGCGAATATTCTAAAAGGGAATTTAACAGTGACTTTATTTTTATTACACATATGCCCCATGACAAGCAACCGTTTTATATAAAAAACGCATCCGATAACACCACGGAAAGCTTTGTTCTTCTATATAACGGCATTGAAATATCCAATGGCGGTATACGCATACACTCATATGAAGAGCTGAGTGAAAAAATAGCAAAATATTCATTAAATATTGATAACTACAGTGATTATATCAGTATGTACAAGCAGGGTATGCCTCCGCACGGCGGTTCATGCATGGGGCTTGAAAGATTTGTTATGAAGCTTATGAAGCTTAGCGACATAAGATATGCAAGTCTCTTCCCCAGAGATATACACACACTGACACCGTAAGTCATATTGCAAAATTTGGCGTTTAATATTGACAATTTCTGCGTTCTTGGTATATAATAAGTATTATGCTATTATGGGTAAGTGTTTGATATTTACACATAAGCAGATATTTTGCTAAAAATCGCTTTGTCTGCCCACAGACAAAGATTTACATAAGAAATATTTGTGGGCTGAAAGGTAATGAATAATATGAAAAATGGAGATGTTTCCGCAATTTTCGGTGCAAAGGTTTTTAATCTGCCAACAATGAAAACACGTCTGCCGAGAGAAACATACAAATCTCTCGTCAAAACAATTAATGACGGTACAAAGCTTGATCCTGAAGTTGCCGAGGTAGTAGCTAACGCTATGAAAGACTGGGCTATTGAGAACGGCTGTACGCATTACACGCACTGGTTCCAGCCGATGACCGGCTTTACAGCTGAAAAGCACGATGGCTTTATTCAACCGACCGAGGACGGAAATGTTATCATGGAGTTTTCAGGTAAAGAGCTTATCGTTGGTGAGCCTGACGCTTCTTCATTCCCTTCCGGCGGTCTCAGAGCAACATTTGAGGCAAGAGGCTATACCACATGGGATCCGACTTCATTCGCTTTTATAAAGGATAATTCACTTTGTATTCCTACATCTTTTGTATCGTATACAGGTGAAGTTTTAGACAAGAAAACACCGCTTCTTCGCTCAATAGAAGCTGTTAACCGTGAAACTAAAAAAATACTTAAATTTTTCGGAAAAACACCTTCAAGAGTTACGCCATGCGTAGGTCCTGAACAGGAATACTTCCTTGTTGATAAGGAGCTTCGCAATAAGAGAAAAGACCTTATGCTCACCGGCAGAACGCTTTTTGGTGCACGTCCCGCAAAGGGTCAGGAAATGGACGACCATTATTTTGGTCAGATTAAAGAACGTGTTTCTGCTTTCATGAAAGAGGTGGACGAGGAATTATGGAAGCTCGGCGTACTTTCCAAAGCAAAGCACAACGAAGCCGCTCCTGCACAGCACGAGGTTGCTCCGATTTATCAGACAGCAAACATCGCAACCGACCACAATCAGCTTACAATGGAAATCCTCAAAAAGGTTGCTGACAGACACGGATTGTATTGTCTTTTACATGAAAAGCCCTATAACGGCATCAGCGGTTCAGGTAAGCACAACAACTGGTCTCTTGCCACATCAGACGGCGAAAATCTTTTTAAGCCGGGTAAGCACCCATCGACAAACGTACAGTTCTTATTGTTACTTGCCGCTGTTATAAAGGGTGTAGATGAATACAGCGATGTATTGAGAGTAACTGTTGCAAGTGCGGCAAACGACCACAGACTTGGTGCAAACGAAGCACCGCCTGCGATTATTTCAATCTATCTCGGCGACCAGCTTACGGATGTACTTGAACAGCTCAAAAAAGGTAATATTAAAAAAGACCCGAAGGGTACCGTTCTTGAAACAGGCGTTGAATCTCTTCCGATAATCAAGAAAGACTCAACCGACAGAAACAGAACCTCGCCGTTTGCATTTACGGGTAACAGATTTGAATTCAGAATGCCCGGCTCGGCACAGTCTGTTTCGGGAATAAATATTGTTATAAACACAATTGTTGCTGAATCATTATCGCAGTTTGCAGAAAGATTAGAGGGTTGTACAACAGAACAAGAGGTACATGACAAAGCTCTTGAAATTGCCATTGATACATTCAAAAAGCATGACAGAATAATCTTTAACGGCAACGGCTACAGTGATGAATGGGTTGAAGAAGCAAAAAGACGCGGTCTCCCCAACTTCAGAACCACACCTGACGCACTTCCCAACTACAAGACGAAGAAATCAGTTGAATTGTTTGCAAAGCATGGTGTATTCACCGAAATAGAAACAACTACAAGATGTGACATCATGATGGAAGAATACAACAAAACATTACATATAGAAATGCTCACAATGCTCGAAATGGCTAAGCAGGAAATCCTGCCTGCGTCACTTAAATATACAAAGTTTGTAACAGATGACCTTATTTCAAAAAAATCACTCGGAATTACAGCACCCAATGAAATGAAAAAGGTACAAAATCTTACGGATATGACAGAAGCGCTGATTACACGCATTGACGAGCTTGACGCTGTTTCAAAGGCTGTTCCGAAAACTGATGATATGTTCAAAATAGGTAACTACTACCGTGATACGGTTATTCCTTCAATGGAAGCACTAAGAGCCGTTGCTGACGAGCTTGAAACTGTTGTAGCAAAAGACTACTGGCCGTTCCCGACATACACTGATTTACTATATAGAATATAAAAAGGGAATGTATAAAAATGCACAGACCGTTCAATGGCTTAAAATCTATGTTTGTAACAATTTAAAGATATTTAAAACGTACAAATTAATGAAGGGATTCGTAAAATTGCGAATCCCTTCATATTTTTATGCCATTGAACTGTCTGTGCATTTT
>JAXJRQ010000027.1:0-23128 GCA_036310525.1 Clostridia bacterium | reverse complement strand
CATATTTCCTCTTCGACTTTTTTGTATACATCATTTACATTGTCCCAGTCAAAGCCGACACCCTTTGCCTTTTTCTGCACCTTTTCAGCACGCATTAATGCAGGATAATAATGCGGAACATCATTAAGCATATCCGAATATGTCTTAAGACCTTTTTCTTTTTTCTTGTTCTTTTCCCAGTTGGTAAGCGCTTCATCAACATCCCCCGCCTGTTCCTCACCGAAAACATGCGTATGGCGTGTGATAAGCTTTGTGCATATTTCATTCACAACTGTATCAAAATCAAATGCATTTCTTTCCTTTGCTATCTGTGCATGGAAAACCACCTGCAAAAGCACATCCCCAAGCTCATTTGCAAAAGCCATATCATCATTACTGTCAAGTGCGTCAATTGCCTCGTAGCTTTCTTCAATCAAGCTTTTTTTGATGCTTTCATGAGTCTGCACTTTATCCCACGGACAGCCGTCAGGCTGTCTTAGTCTTTCCATTATATCAAGCAAATCCTGTATAGTGTATTTCTTTTCCACTTTTAGTTCCTTCCTTGTATTCAAAGTAAGTTATTTTATGCAGTAAACCTCAGCACTTGTATCACCGAATACAGTATTTATAGTTTCTTCTGCATTGTCATCAAACATTACAATTTCCGGCTCATCCGCTTCGTTGCCACCGTACTGACCTATCATTCCGCCCAAATCCTGAATGAACGTATTACCGTACATTTCAGGACAATATTCGTCCTTAAGTGCTACCAGATGCAACATTCTGTATGCACTGCGGTCAAATATGTTATTGCAAATCTTATAATTACGTGCGGTATTAGTATAGCTCCAGCCCTTGATAAGTGCAGGAGTATGCTGATTATGGCGTTGCTGTCCCCAACCGTAGCCGGAAAGTCTTATGAAATTATCCTCCATAACAACATCATCCATATAGCTTTCATACTCGCCGTCTATCTGCTCAAGGAAATACTCAATACCATACACACATTTTTCTATTACATTGCCTGTATAGCGTATATTAGTCATTGTTATTTTTGAAGACGTGGTTATCTGATGTGTTATACCTGCATCATAAACCTCATAAATGTAATTATCAGCCGCAGTGTAATTATCGCATCCGCCGTAAATTTCTATTGCGTTACCGAAACGTGTTACCGTTCCTCTTCCGCCCTCTTTAAAGTTGGGGTCATTTCCGAAATAGTTCTGTATACTTCCGCCTATCCATCCCATTTCACAATTTGTAATAGTAAGGTTTGATACATGCTCTCTTCCGGCAACACCATGCATACCTACGTATTTTATACATACGTTGTCTATGGTTACACCCTCATTTGTACCGACAACAAACATATGAGTTCTTGCAACTGATTCAATTGAGTCAAAAACCTCACCGGGATTACCTCTGTCGCATCTTAAATACAAATCGCCGTGACTTTCCTCATAATTATCCTCCGTCACATATGGTATCGGAAAATCCTCGCCTCTTGACGGTTTTCTTGTAAGATACATATCAAAATGCCAGTAAAGGTCAAGATCCTCTGTCATTTCATCTTCCATTTTAAATATGCGACTCTCATCGTCTCTGCACACAAACTGCAGATTTTTATATGTAGGAATCAACTTTCTTGAATGTGCCTCGCCATCGTTAAATACAAGAGTTCCCGAATCGAGAAGCTGTTTACGGCATTTCCATATATGATGCTCCTTATCATACTCTTCCCATAAATCGGGATCTGCAAGCGACATTTCACTACCGTAAAATTCAGGTTTTTTACCCTCACCATATGCACCGTAAGATACACCCTGACAGGTTATTACCATTCCCCTGAACAAATCTCCTCTTTTAAAAAGCACACCATCGCCTTTTTTAAGGTCAGCACATGAAACCTTATCAAGTGTTTTCCATGAAGTTTGAGGAGCTTTCCCGTCATTTGCATCATCACCGTCATTGCTGACGTAATATGTCGTTCCCTTAATTACAAGCTCGTCCTTTGCTTCAAGAATTGCCCTCTTGCGTTCTTCAAATAAATCATTATACTTTTTTTCAAGTTCTTTTGTCAGTTCTTTCATATTGTTATCCCTCGCTTAAAATCTTATAGTTCTTCTGCCGTAACAAATTCCCATGGTGCATATGCACTTGCCCAAAGAGTATCGTTAAATTTTTCATATTCTGCCTTTGTAGCATCTTTTCCGTTTACGTCGTATCCTTTTTCTACACCTTCCATATAATCAATCACGACATTTGACCACAATTTCGTTGTCCATTCGTCGTTTTCATAAAGCACAAGCCAGTTTTTAAAGCCTGTTGCCGATGAATAACTGCTGTACATGATATATGTTCTTCCATCATATTTAATAGGTGTAACATATCCGCCGTTTGCCGCCTGACAATGATAATTCATTATCCTTTCAACCTCACCGTTATGGTAACGGAACACCTCAATGTAGTTGATAATATCTTCATCAACACTTGCCGCCAACAGTTCTGGAATATCATCGCCCGTAACATCTGTGAGCATGAATTTTATGTTACCATACGTAAAATCAAACGTATCATAGTAGAATGATTTTACGTTTTTTGCATACTCTTTAAGTGCATTTACAGCTTTATCATTTTCTGTTGTAACCGCTGTATTGTCATACACACATCCGTCTTTTGAAAGCTGAATGGTGTTATTGAAAAAGTCTACGGTAAATCCGCCGACAATATCTGCAATATCACGGAGCTTAAAATATGTACTTCCGTCTATGTTATATCCCTCAACGGAAACTTCTTCTCCGTTTAACTGTACGGGAAACGGATTTTCCACTGCCGTATACTGCCCCGCAAATACTCCTGCCGTACCGAAAAGCACCGCACCCGCAACAAAGCTTATAATTTCTTTTTTAATGTTTATTTTCCTTTCTATTCAATTTCCATACAAATCGGATAATGGTCGGACAGATAAATACCGTTATCAACCTCATCCCAGATTTTAACGTCTTTTATTTTCTTTTTAATATCATCGCTGACATAAATATAATCAATTTTCTGTTCACATCTTCCCCAGTCATGAAATGTGACAGGAATGTGCGAGGTTACATCCGAAATACCATCATATGCATCACAAATTTTTATAGGCTCGGAATCCGGAGAGGCATTAAAATCGCCCATAATAACAGTCGGTAATTTCAGATTTTTATTACGTTCATCAACCCAGCTAAGAACAAGCTTTGTTCCTTCAACACGTGCATACTCCTCCATATGGTCAAGATGAGTATTGAAAATGTAATATCTCTCACCCGTTTTTATATCACGTATCTGACAGATATTACACGTTCTCGGGCAAGGACTTTGCTTCTCAAATCTTGATGCAACCGCATACGGAGTCGGACTTAGCCACAGTGTTTCAAAGCCAAGAACCTGAAATGTATCCTTTCTTACCGCAGTGTAAACGCCCTCTCCCGAATACCCCTCTTCTCTTCCATGTCCTATAAACTTATATTCAGGGAAAAGCTTTATCAAAAATTCAATACTGTGCGGAATTGCCTCCTGAAAACCTATAACATCAGGTTTTTCAGAAGAAATTTTATCATAAATCATACCTGCTCTGTGCATAAATCCGTTTATGCCGTCTCCGCACCACACGCTTCTCAAGTTAAATGTCACAATTTTTACAGACATTAAAATCACCTCATATTTGTAAATATATTTGTATTATATACCTTTACCGTTCACGTGTCAAGTACAGATTTTTAATATCGAAATCTGTATTTATAGCTTCAAGTTTAAAGTATATTTTCCGCCTTGAGATGATAGCTTTCAGGCAGATAGCCGAACAGAAAATCCAAAATTGCACATTTTGAAAGTGCATCTACTTTGTCATTACTTCTTATAAATTCCCGAAGCTCCACAATTCCCATTTCAATCGCCTTTATTTCTTCATGATTTCCTATCGCTTCCATGAGCGTCCTTTTCTCTTCAATATATCCGCCAAGCTCTTTCGTCTTTTCAAATGCAGTATTATATTCGTCTTTTTCAAGAAAAATTGCAATTTCCGTATTGATTTCCTTCATTCTCGCTGATACATTATCAATTGTTTTTGTGTATGTTATACTGATAACCAACACCACCACCGCAAGAGCCAATGAAATTATCACACTTTTCATATCCGTAAACATCCCTTTCCACACATTATACACCCTTATCTTCTTCGCCTTTTTTCTGTATATATATTTCACCCTCGGCATCAACAGAAGCAATAAAAACCTCCTTCACGCTGTTTATTCCTTCCTTTTTAAGGCTTGCCATGAGCCATTCATAGCTCTTTTTACTTCGTTTAAGCTCTTCTGTGCTAATCTGACCATCCGATATAACCATACACGGAAGTCCGTCATGACGTATTTTGCTGCCCTTAATATCCTCCACTGTCGCACCTCGTGCATTATCCTTTGGAATTACGCTGAGCTTTCCGCCTGTTTCTATTATTGCAACCGCCACATCAGATATATCATGGCAGTTATTTATTCTGAGTTCTTCCAGAAGGTCGTGCAAATTAAACCTCTGACGTGCCATTTCCTTTTCATTCACATGCCCGTCGTATATTACAATACTTGGTTCTCCCGATACAAATTTACGTATTCTTCTGTTTTTAAGGCTCAGATATGACATTAACACTTCCGCAACAATCAGTGTAATAACGGGTATTATTCCCGCCGCAATGGGTATATCAAGCGCCTGCATCGGCACCGAAGCAAGGTCTGAAATCATAATGGCAACCACAAGCTCCGAAGGCTGCAGCTCACCAATCTGACGTTTACCCATTATTCTTAATGAGGCAATAACGGTTACATACAAAATCAAGGTTCTTATAACAATATTAAGCATACTCACAAAACTCCCGAAAAAAATAAGGATTGGTATTTACCAATCCTTGTTATTATCTGCATTATTTTAAAAATAATGTATTTAAAATCATACTGACAAAATATTGAGTGTAGTTTCATCAGGTTCAATATATACAACACCCGATTCGCAATCAACAGCAGCATTTTTTCCGTGATATTTTTTATCCGTGACAGATTTCACCCCTGTCAGCGACGGGATATTCATTTTTTGTATTAAAATAGCTGCATGCGAGCTGTCCGAGCCTTTTTCTGTCAGAACGGCAAGTATTTTATCTTTGTCAAATCCCGCAATTTCACTCGGAGAAAGCGTATGGGCGGCAATTATAAGCGGAGTATCGTTATTTAACGTAATATTTTGTGTATCGGAAAGTACATTTATCAATCTGCGTGATACATCCTTTATATCTTCGCATCTTTCACTTATATAACTGTCCGATACCTTTTTGAATATTGCCACAAATTCCTTGCATGTATCCTCAATAGCGGCTTCAGCATTAAGGCTGTCATCGTTTATTATCCTTGAAATCATCGCAGTAAAATCTTCATCCCACAGCATCATTTGCTGTGTGGAAAATATCATAGCCTCTGCCTTTCCCATTTCATCATAAACCTTACGATACAAGTCATTTAACTGCGACATTGCAACACGCTGAGCCTTTTCAAAGCGACTAAACTCCTCTTCCGTATTTTTTACACGGTATCTGTCAACATTTTTCAACTGCTTCGGAATTACATAAATTTCCCCATAGGCATTTCCATTGCATACAGTCTGTCCCTTTAATGTAACCATCAGAAACCTCCTGCCGAAAATACCATATGCTGTAGTTTTTACAGCAACAAAACTGTTCTTTTTCAAATTAATATCTATATACTGATTATACCATATATGCATAACATTTTAAAGCCATTTAATTGCAGATTTATGTAGAACTTTATATGAGCTGTTTTATACAATATAAACAACTTTTTACCACTTTTTCACCCAAGGTCTTAAAATCATCTAATTTCGAGCACCGTTATTTGGTTATTATGCCTTATACGGCAAAAATGTTTTTTATAAAGTTGTGGATTTTTATATTGATAATTTTAAAACAATGTGATATAATAAAATCGTTATGGATATTACATATGAAAATGGAAATGTTATATTAAAAAAAGTATCAGATTTTAATCTTACTCATATATTTGACTGCGGTCAGTGCTTCCGTTTTAATAAAACAGAAGAAAACACTTATGAAGGTGTTGCTTTTAATAGGGCACTGAAAATTTCACAGTCTGGCAGTGAGGTTATTTTGCATGATACGACTAAAGAGGATTTCCTCAATGTATGGTACGATTTTCTTGATTTATCCTGCGATTACAGTAAAATCAAAGACACACTCTGCAAGGACGATATTATGAAAGAGGCTGTTGCATGCGGTGAAGGAATACGTATACTCAAACAGGATTTATGGGAAACAATCGTATCCTTTATAATTTCACAAAGCAACAATATTCCTCGTATAAAGGGAATTATAGAGCGTCTTTGCGAAAATTTCGGCGAAAAAATATCGTATATGGGAAAAACGTATTATTCATTTCCGTCGGCTAAGGTAATTTCTGAGCTTACACTTGAAGAGCTTTCCGTAATCCGTGCCGGATTTCGTGATAAATATATCCTCGGCATAGCAAAATCGGTAAATGAAGGTACATTTGATTTGGACAAGCTAAAGTCAATGTCTACCATTGATGCAAAGGCAAAGCTTATGTCCGTTAAAGGAATCGGAAACAAGGTAAGCGACTGCATACTGCTTTTCGGATTATCACGTGCAGACTCGTTCCCGGTTGATGTATGGATAAAGCGCATAATGGAATATTGCTACTTTGACGGCGAACAATCCATAAAAACAATAAGCAGCTTTGCAGATAAAAAATTCAGGGAGCTTGGCGGATATGCTCAGCAATATCTGTTTTTCTACGCCCGTGAAAACAAAATCGGAGTATAATATGATTATTGATTACAAAACCTGCACGGCATATATATGTCCGGCATGTTCATCACTTACTGAAAAAGATGTGAATATATTCGATTTTTCATCAAACGAAAAAACCATTTTCAGATGCTCGGACAAGCACTGCAATGAAGAGTGCGTGAACATCAGAAAGAAAAACAATAAATACATCATAAATATTCCCTGCTCACTTTGCGGTTCCAATCATTCTTTCACAATTTCAGCAGAACGTTTCTGGGACAAAAAACCGTTCACACTATCCTGTCCTTTGACGGGAATTGAAATATTTTTCACCGGTGAAAAATCCAAGGCACATGATTTTGCAATGGATTTCGGAGAAATAATTTCCGATTGTTTGGGTGAGGATGATTTAATTCTCGATATACTTTCGGATATGACAGAGCTTATTTATGAGCTTGATTTCGAGCATAGGATTGCATGCGTATGCGGCAGTGAGGATGTCGAAATCGGCATGTGCGATTCGGGAATTATACTTACGTGCAAAAAATGTTACAAAAGCAAAATCCTTGAACCGACAGAAGAAACACTTATAAAACTCGAAAGCGCCAATTCGGTTATTATAGGTTAATGGAAAATAATTTATTTATATATATTATTTAATTTATTCTTAGGAGGAATTTTAAAAATGTTAGTTTCAGCAACAGAAATGTTAAAAAAAGCAGTTGAGGGCAAGTATGCTGTAGGTCAGTTCAACATCAATAACCTTGAATGGACAAAAGCAATCCTTGCTACAGCACAGGAAAACAACTCTCCCGTTATCCTCGGTGTTTCAGAGGGTGCAGGAAAGTACATGACAGGCTTTAAGACTGTATCAGCTATGGTAAGTGCAATGATCGACGAAATGGGTATTACAGTTCCCGTTGCACTTCACCTTGACCACGGTTCATACGACGGTTGCTACAAGTGTGTAAAGGCAGGCTTCTCATCAATCATGTTTGACGGCTCACACTTCCCCATCGAAGAAAACGTAGCAAAGACAACCGAGCTTGTTGCAGTTGCTCATGCAATGGGTATGTCAATCGAAGCTGAAGTTGGTTCAATCGGCGGTGAAGAAGACGGCGTTGTAGGCGCAGGCGAAATCGCAGACCCCAACGAATGTAAAAAAATTGCAGACCTCGGCGTTGACTTTTTGGCAGCAGGTATCGGTAACATCCATGGTAAGTATCCCGAAAACTGGAAAGGTCTTGATTTTGACGCTCTTGCAAAAATCAAGGAGCTTATCGGCGACCTTCCCCTCGTTCTTCACGGCGGTACAGGAATCCCTGCTGATATGATTAAGAAGGCAATTTCACTCGGCGTTGCAAAAATTAACGTTAACACAGAATGTCAGCTTTACTTCCAGGAAGCTACAAGAAAATATATTGAAGAAGGCAAAGACCTTCAGGGCAAAGGATTTGACCCGAGAAAGCTTCTTGCTCCCGGCTACGAAGCAATCAAGACCATCGTTAAGGAAAAGATGGAATTGTTCGGTTCAATCAACAAAGCTTAAATCAGCTTAAAATTCAGCGCCTGAAGCATAATTTTATGCTTTGGGCGTTTAACATTCAAAATTCAAAAATTATTTGGGGGTTATTTAATTGAAAAAATCATTATTAATGATTATTACCGTGCTTATACTTTATGCACAGACTGCTTTTGCAGACGCCTTTGACTATCATTCCTTTATAGGTCAGTGGAATTCGCCTAATTATTCCGAAAGCTCGTATTCGAGACTTACAATCGGATATTGCGACGGTTCTGTTATAAATGCTGATTTTGAATCAGTAAAAGACGGTGTTGAGGAATATGATTTCAAGGTTTATCAGGGAAACATAATAAACGATGAAGCAAAGCTCGGATTTGATATATTCAAAAACAGTGAAAAAATAAACAGCGGTGTAATGACGCTTTCCTTCTATGTGGACAACATATGGGTAAGCATGTATGCCGACAACGGCGACGAAATTTACAGCGGAATGGTACTTTGCAATATCGACGGGTTTAATCCGTATGCTTCCCCATTCAGCTACAATGTCACACTGAAGCTTAACGGTATAAAAATTTCACCCCCGAAAAATCCCGTTATAATTAACGGAACAACCTACGTTCCCTTGAGAGGAACTTTTGACTACATGAATATGAATGTTTTCTGGTCGGACCTGATTGAGGACGATATTCATACTCAAATGATTACCGCCGCAAAGGGCAATGAGCTTGTGGAAATTAAGCGCCGTGACTACGGCAGAGGTAACACTCTATGGGAAATGAATAAGTGGACAAGTGAAAATATCGAGGTTAAGCCCGATACAATGGATAAAAATCCGACACCGATTGATATTTGTGCTTATCAGCCTATAATAATGGACGGAAGCTCATATGTGCCGCTACGTGTCATTGCGGAGAGCTTTGGTGCTGATGTTGACTGGGACGGTTCGACAAATACAGTAAGCATCACCTACAATCTCGAATGTAATACCAAAAGAAGCGAAGAGGAAATTGCGTACATAGAACAATTTACCCCCGATGACGCCATTAAAATGGTTAAATCATTCTATACGCAGATTACTCCCATGAGCAATTACCCCTACTATACAAGCACTTCAAAATATTATGTATTTAACTGTATAAGAAACGGAATGAAGCTTGTAGCAAAGGTTGACAGCGACGGAAACACACTTGAATATACACAGCTTGAATGGACGGAACGCTGATAAAAAAGCATTAACAAACACCTCTGTACATATATTGTACAGAGGTGTTTTTATGTTTAAGATTATACGTTTTTTAATAATTACATTTATTACTGCGGTAGGACTTGCTGTTTTCTTCGAGCATCATAACATTCCTGCAATCAGCAATAATACACATATTGAGCTTCCTATTATAATGTATCACAGTGTACTTAAAGACAGTGAGCTTTCGGGCAAATACATAATAACGCCCGACTGCCTTATAAAAGACCTTGAATATCTCGAAAAATCAGGCTACACAACCATCACTGCCCAACAGCTCATCGACTACACCACCAACAATACACCTTTGCCCGAAAAGCCTGTTATGCTCACCTTTGATGACGGATGCTACAACAATTACGAATATGTACTGCCAATCCTTAAAAGCCATAACGCACACGGTATATTTGCCATTGTCGGAAAATACACCGATAGCTATACAGATATAAACGAAGTAAACACCGCATACGGATACATGCGCTGGCTTGACGTATACAACCTTTCGCAAAGCTCTCATGCTGAAATAGCCAACCACTCATACGATTTTCATAAATACACTACCGACCGCCGTGCAAGCAAGAAAAAGTCATGGGAAAGTCTGTATGATTATCAGTCGCTTTTTCGTGCTGACACCGAAAAAATGCAAACAAAATGCAAAAATAATGCTGATGTCACCCCCGTAATTTACGCCTATCCGTTCGGTGAATATTCCAAGGAAAGTCTTGATGTTTTAAAGGAGCTTGGCTTTAAAATGTCATTTACCTGCAACGAGGGTATCAATATAATCACGAAAGACCCCGATTGTCTGTTTTTCTTAAAAAGAAACAACCGTCCAAGCAATATTGAAACGGCTGTTTTCTTTGAAAATATTAAATAATATCAGAAGTCTAAAAGACTTACCTGATCCGCCTCGGGCATACCGTCAAAGCAACCGTATTCTTCTAACAAATCAGCCGCCGAGCGTGTTATTCCCGTACGTTCTTTAAGGTCTGTAACTGTTTTAAACGTTCCATTCTCCCTTGCTTCGGTTATTGCTTTTGCCGCATTGTCGCCCATACCGGGTAAAGCATTAAGCGGCGGAAGTATTCCCTCATCAACAGGCAGAAAATCCGTTGCATGACTTTTATACAAATCAATAGGCGCAAAGTCAATACCTCGTGCATACATTTCAAGACATATTTCAAGGATTGGTATAAGTCCTTCTTCTTTCGGAGAATTTGTACCGTCCTTTTTCTTTTGCATAATTTCATCAAGTGCTGCCTGAGCAACTTTTGCACCTTTCGCCATAATTGATGCATCAAAGTCATCGGCACGCACCGAAAAATACGCTATATAAAATGCCTTTGGATGATACACCTTGAACCATGCAATTCTAAACGCACTCGTTACATAAGCAACGGCATGTGCTTTCGGGAACATGTATTTTATACGTCTGCACGACTCAAGATACCATTCGGGTACATTCGCCGCAAGCATCGCTTCCTCATCCTCAGGCTTTAAGCCTTTGCCTTTTCGCACTGCTTCCATTATCTTAAATGCATGACCTGCTTCAACGCCTTGTGCAATAAGATAAATCATAATATCGTCACGACAACAAATTGAGTGCGACAGGTCTGTAAAGCCTTTCTGAATGAACTCCTGAGCATTATTGAGCCATACGTCCGTTCCATGCGACAAACCCGATATACGCACAAGCTCCGAGAACTTTGTCGGCTTTGTGTCCTCAAGCATCTGACGCACAAACTTAGTACCAAACTCCGGTACTCCGTATGTCCCTAAATCCGTACCTATATCAGCTTTAAGTTCAAGTGCCGTATTAGATGTAAACAGACTTAAGGTTTTTTCATCATCAAGCGGTACTTGCGTTGCGTCAAGTCCTGTAAGGTCCTCAAGCATTCGTATAACCGTAGGGTCATCGTGACCAAGCTCGTCAAGCTTCAAAAGGTTCTGGTCAATTGAATGATAGTCAAAATGTGTTGTAAATATAGTCGAATTTGCGTCATCAGCCGGATGCTGTACAGGACAAAATTCATGGATACTGTTTGTATAAGGTACAACTATTATTCCGCCCGGATGCTGTCCCGTTGTTCGCTTAACGCCTACGCATCCCGCCGCAAGACGTGCCATTTCCGCCTTGCGCATCGTTATTCCCTTTTCCTCGCAGTATTTTAATACATATCCGTATGCTGTTTTTTCTGCAACAGTTCCTATTGTTCCCGCACGGAACACAAATCCCTCACCGAAAAATGTTTCCGTGTATTTGTGAATTGTAGGCTGATATTCACCCGAAAAATTAAGGTCAATATCAGGCTCTTTATCGCCTTTAAAGCCAAGGAACGTTTCAAACGGAATGTCGTGTCCGTCCTTGTTATATGGTGTATTGCATTTCGGACATACCTTATCAGGAAGGTCGCACCCCGATATACCGGTATCACTTTCCACAAACTCAACATTTTTACAATTCGGGCATATATAATGCGCCGGCAATGAATTAACCTCTGTTATGTCCGACAGATACGCAACAAACGAAGACCCCACCGAGCCTCTTGAACCCACAAGATAACCGTCCGACAATGACTTTCTTACAAGCTCCTGAGCAATTCTGTACATAACCGAAAAGCCGTATGTTGTAATTGAATAAAGCTCTTTGTCAAGACGTTTCTGAACAATATCGGGAAGCGGATCACCATAGATTGATTTTGCCTTATTGATTGAATCGTTCACAATCGCCTCTTTTGCACCCTCAACCACCGGCGGACATTTTTCCTTAGGTATAGGAAGCACTTCCTCAATCATGTCTGCTATCATGTTGGTGTTTGTTACAACCACCTCATACGCCTTTTCCTTGCCAAGATACTTAAATTCCTCAAGCATTTCATCCGTTGTTCTAAGATACAGCGGTGCCTGATTATCCGCATCCTTAAAGCCTTTATAATGCATAAGAATTTTACGGAACTCCGCCCCCTCTTTATCAAGAAAATGCACGTCACATGTAGCGCATACAGGCTTATTGAACTTTTCGCCAAGTTCAACAATTCGTTTATTTAAAGCTCTTAAATCATCATCCGTATTTACATCCGGATGATCGTTATCATACTTCATATAGGCATTATTGCCTATCGGCTGAATTTCAAGATAATCATAGAAATCTGCTATTTCTTTTAATTCTTCCTCCGTTTTGCCATTTACCATAGCACGGAAAAATTCGCCCGCTTCACATGCGGCACCAAGAATAAGTCCTTCACGCTTTTGCTCGAGAAGACTTCTCGGAATACGTGGTGTTCGCCACATATAGCTGAGGTTTGATTCGGAAACAAGCTCATATATATGACGTATTCCCTTAAGATTTTTTGCAAGAATTATTATATGATATGCCTTGCTTTTTTTAGCCGCCGCTCTCAGGTCAAATTCACGATTTAATCCCTTAAGCTTTGTTTTTCCGATTTCCGAAAGCTTTTCAAGCATTTTCACAAAAATATCCGCTGTAGCTTTCGCATCATCAACCGCACGATGATGATTTTCAAGTATGATATTGAGGTGCTTTGACAATGTATCAAGCTTATAGTTTGCCAATTCAGGAAATAAGCAACGTGCAAGAGTCATGGTATCAAGATATTCAAAGTCGAAATCCGTACCCATTCTGCGTGCTTTTTCCTTCATAAATCCCACGTCAAATTCAGCGTTATGTGCAACCACAACGCACCCTTTGCAAAACTCCTTGAATGCAGGAAGTTGTTCCTCAATAGGCAGTGCATCCTTTACCATTTTATCGGTTATACCCGTCAGTGCGACTATGTTTTCAGGTATCGGCATACCGGGATTGACAAATGTTGACCATTTGTCTACTATCTCACCGTTTACCACCTTTACGGCACCTATTTCGGTAATTTCGCATTTGCGCTTGTCAAGACCCGTCGATTCTATATCGAATACAACAAACGAAGAATTTACGTCCGCATCAGGCAGTATGTCCTCATCATAGACAATCTTTTTGCTGTCATCGACAAGGTATCCCTCAAGGCCGTACAGGATTTTTATATCCTGCTTTTCAGACGCATGCATAGCATCGGGAAAAGCCTGAACAACACCATGGTCAGTAATTGCAATCGCTTTGTGTCCCCAGTAGACGGCACGGTTTACCAAATCTGCAGTTGAAGAAACACCATCCATCATGGACATTTGCGTATGCATGTGAAGCTCTACTCTTTTTACGGGAGCATTATCCATTCTCACAGTAGGAGCAGGTAACGGCGCTATATCATTCGCCATTACGATTACTTCCTTTGCATATTCGTCATACTGAGCTTTTCCACGGCAAAGTATATACATTCCGCCCGATTTTAAGCTTTTTTTAATTTTGCCGAAGAAATTCGAGAAAGCGGTATCATCCTCTTTCTTTTCTATAAACATTTTTATGCTTATTGAATCGGTCATGTCGGTAATATCCATCGTTATAAGATGAAAATTTTTACCCGTCTTTTTGGAGGTTATTTCACGTTCATCTGCATTGAAAACACGTCCCGAAATAATAACCCTGCCCGACTCTTCATTCACAGACGAAAGTGCAATTATATCACCACGTATCGGGCGTCCGTAAAGCATTTCAGTAGCATGAGCCTTTCCGAGAATTTTAGGCATATCAGGCGAAATCGCCGCTACATTTTCCTGTCCCGGTTCCACCTCATAAAGCATTACGTTATTAATAATTTCGGTGTTACTTTTTACCGCCTCGCCAATAACGTCCGAAAGCTTGCATGCCTTCTTGATTTCAACACACGCCTTATCAATCAGATACTGCGAAGTGCCTGCTTCAAACAGTATTTTCATCTGACGTTTATTTTTTGAGAGCGAAATTTTTTCAATTGCAAGCTCGTTTATTTCCTCGTCATTTATGTTCGTAAATACCGTACTGAGTTTTGGTTTCACTGTTCACTAATCCTTTCAAGTATTCCGTCTATAAGTGTAAATAATTTATCCTTATTTTTATCCGCCGATTTTATTACGTCTTCACCGGTAAACTTTTCTATACCTGCCGCCATGTTTGATATAAACGATATTCCGGCAACCTCCATGCCCGCATGTCTCGCCGTTATACATTCAAATACGGTAGACATTCCCACAGCATCACCGCCAAGTGCACGTATTGCCCGTATTTCAGCACAGGTTTCAAAGTTAGGACCCGTCATATAAAAATACACACCGCTTTTTAATTCAATCCCCTGTTCCCTTGCAATTGATTTTGCAATATCGTTGACACGTTTTGAATATGCATCATCCATCGGAGTAAAACGTTCCCCGAATGCATCATCATTTTTCCCGATAAGCGGATTATGTCCCGAGAAATTAATGTGATCCTCAATCATCATTATGTCCCCCGTTTTGAAATCGGTATTAACTCCGCCTGCCGCATTTGTCAGAATGAGCGTTTTTACACCGAGAAGCTTTAGTGTACGTACATAATATACAAGTTCTTCAACACTATACCCTTCATATAAATGAAAGCGTCCTGACATAATAATTGCTTTGTCCGTTATCATCATTTCACCCTTATGACCGGGAGCAGTTGATGATGGGAAGTTTGGTATCTCATTATACGGTATCGTGATATTTTCTGTCCCTCTGAATAATTCACCCAGTCCTGAACCAAGCACAACGGCAGTTTCAGGAACAGAAGATATTTTATCCCTTATATATTGCGCTGATTTTTCGTAATCACTGTATTGATACATAATGTTTTGCTCAAACTTTCTTGTATTTTTGCTGTCCTTTTTCAGTTTTGACCATCTCTATGATTTTAGTTGAAACATCTATATTGTTAACATAATTTTTAAATAATGTTCCAAGTAATAATCTTACATCTCTGGGATATGCATTCCACTCATATCCTTTAAATAAATCTCTTACCACAAAAATCGTTCCTTGCGGTACATTTTTTAATTCTTCTATTGCCACTGGCAATAAATCATTTGCAGTTACGTTTGTTTTTAACATAAAAATCACCTCTTTTAAATATTGATATTAGCATTAATGTAAATATCAATATTATTATATATGCCAATATTATTTTTGTCAATACTTTTTTTAAATTTTTTTCAAAAAAATTTCGGGACTGCATAACAGTCCCGATAAATCATCAGATATTAGTTTTTATAACCTCGTTCTTTTCGTCTGACTCAAACGAAGCCTCCATAACCTTCATGACACGCATTGCCTGATCTGCTGTAATTGTAAGTTCTGCTTTGCCTTCAATTGCATCAATAAACTGATCATAAACAACCGACAAATGATCCACTACATCAAGCGGTTCGCTTATTTCAATGGTTTCCGTTGAATTTTTGTTTCTCGGAGCCATGGTTTTTGTCGGACCTGCTTTTGTATAAATAATCTGTTCTTCCCAGACATTTTCTTTATCAATGTTTCTTATAATCTTACCGTCGCAATCCCAGCTGTCAATCTGCAAAGTACCGGTTTCGCCAAGAACATACCACCTCGGCTGTGTGATATAATTGTTCGTACCAACCTCAATAACAGCCTGAACACCGCTTTCAAAGGTCATGATAAGACTGAAATTATCCTCAACCTCAGGGTACTGAATTTTATGCATTTTACAGTACACGCTTGTAACCTTTTCATCAATCATATACATCATCTGGTCAATAAGGTGCACACCCCAGTCAAGCATCATTCCGCCGCCGTACTTTTTGATTGTACGCCAGCCTTCAGGCATACCTCTTGAACCCTCAACACGTGATTTAAAGGTATACGGCTTACCGATAAGACCTGCTTCGACATTGCGGCGCATAAGAACAAAGTCACGGTTTGTACGTCTGTTCTGGTCAATTGTAAACACCTTTCCGTATTTCTTTGCCGCTTCCATAATTTCCGCAAGCTCCTCTGAGCAATTTGTTACCGGCTTTTCGCAGATTACATTCTTTCCTGCCGCCATTGCTTCAATTGCAAGCTCTTTATGTACTTCATTTGTAGTGGCAATAAGCACTATGTCAATTTCAGGGTCCGAAAGCAATGCTTCCTTTGACTCATAAAACTTTGCGCCCTTTTCAAGTGCAATCTTTTCTCTTGAAGGGTCTACATCATACACGCCCTTAAAATCCATTCTTTCATAATCTTTGAGCTGATCGAAATGGTAATTTGCCATTCCGCCAAAACCGATAATTCCTGCAATATGTTTCATTTTTTATCTCCTTATTCTCTTATCTGGCCATCGCCAAAAATAATATATTTAACTGATGTGAGCGCCTCAAGTCCCATAGGACCTCTGGCATGCATTTTCTGTGTACTGATACCTATTTCAGCACCAAATCCAAATTCAAAGCCGTCCGTAAAGCGTGTTGAAGCATTGACATAAACAGCCGCCGCATCTACCTCACGCAAAAACCGTTGTGAAACCTCATAGTCATTAGTAATAATCGCTTCAGAATGCTTTGTATTATATTTATTGATATGCTTAATTGCTTCTTCAACGCCGTTTACTGTTTTAACAGCTATTATATAATCATTATATTCAGTATAATAGTCCTCTTCAGTTGCCATGATAGCATCATCACACAACGACATCACTTTTTCATCGCCTCTGATTTCCACATTGCTTTTTAAAAGCTCATTCACTATACGCGGAATAAATTCATCAGCAATTTTTTCATCTACAAGCAGAGTTTCTGCCGCATTACACACCGACGGACGCTGTACCTTTGCATTCATGACAATTTTCACAGCCATATCCAAATCAGCCGCCGCATCAACATATACATGACAGTTTCCTGCCGCTGTTTCAACTACCGGCACTGTTGCGTTTTCAACAACGCTCTTTATAAGCCCCTTACCGCCTCTTGGTATAAGCATATCAACATATCCGTTCATACGCATTAATTCCGTTGCAGTTTCACGGCTCGTATCTTCAATAACATTTAACATTCCCTTTGGAATACCTGCGCCATACGCAGCCTCCTGCATTATCTCCATAAGCTTTATATTTGAATTTATCGCTTCGCTTCCGCCACGGAGAATACATGCATTTGAAGTTTTAAGACATAACGCCGCCGCATCAACCGTTACATTGGGACGTGCCTCGTAAATAATCGCAATAACGCCCATCGGAACACGTTTTTGACCAATCTGCAAGCCGTTTGGTCTTGTCCACATCTTTGTAACCTCTCCTATCGGGTCATTAAGAGACATTACCTGACGTACACCCTCCGCCATATCCTTAATACGTTCCTCATTAAGTGTAAGACGGTCAATCATTGCCTGACGTGTGCCGTTATTCTTTGCATTTTCAGTATCAATCCGATTCGCCGCAATTATCTCGTCACTTCTGTCGCATAAAGCCCTGGCAATAGCCTCAAGAGCTTTATTTTTAACAGCAGTACCTATCGACGACATCGCAAATGCCGCTTCCTTTGCAAGCGTACATTTTTGTGTTATTTCAGCACTCATTCATTCACCTTCTCGAAATTTTTTGATACAAACAACGTTCCTACAGACTCACCATTTA
The DNA here is from genome assembly GCA_036310525.1 of Clostridia bacterium. Lineage (GTDB taxonomy): Bacteria > Bacillota > Clostridia > UBA1381 > UBA1381 > UBA4716. The sequence goes on along the minus strand of JAXJRQ010000027.1, from coordinate 5,007 downwards.
AAATTCTGTAAAGTGAATCAATATCGCTACCGTTAGTAATTATCATATGTATTCCGGCAGCGGTTGCTGTCTCGGCAGCATCAAGCTTTGTTACCATTCCGCCCGTTCCTCGTCTTGAACCTGCACCGCCGGCAAGCGGACGCACCTCGTCAATATCATAAACTGTTTTTATGAGCTTTGCGTCTCTGTTTTTGTGCGGATCATCACTATATAGTCCGTCTATATCAGAGAACAAAACAAGCAAATCAGCATCAACCAAATCTGCCACAACAGCCGATAATGTATCATTATCGCCTATTCCAAGCTCATCCACCGCAACGGTATCGTTCTCATTAACAATCGGAATTATTCCCATATCAATCAGCTGCGAAAAAGTATTCTGCATATTTCGCTTATGTCTGGGTATTGAAATATCCGTTTTGGTAAGAAGTATCTGCGCAACCGTATTGTTATACTCCGAAAACATCTTATCATAAAGATACATCAGCTCACACTGACCTACCGCCGCAAGTGCCTGTTTGGTTTTCGTGTCACTCGGTTTTTCCTTAAGTCCAAGCTTACCAACCGCAATACCAACCGCACCCGATGAAACAAGTATTATTTCCTTGCCCTGATTTCTTAAATCGGATAAAACCATTGCCAGACGGTCTATACGCTGTAAATTCATCTTACCCGTTTCATATGTTAAAGTAGATGTTCCCACCTTCACAACAATTCTGTGTGCCATGGAAATATCCTTTAAAATTTCTTCCATCGTATGTACCTTTCCTTCCTTGCCGTCTCCCTATAAAAGGCGACAAAACCCTTACTTATATTATAATACCACATGCGTCTATTTGCAAGAGAAAGATTGTATATTTTTTATAGTTTTTACTTTTTTAACGGCTTATGAAAAAAATTTTCATAAAATCATTCAAAAAACCTTGTATTTGTATCAAAAAAATGTTATAATGTGGCTTGTGTGATTTTAACCACATATAAATCAAATGCAAAAGCAGATTGGAGTTTTAATATGTCAGAAACATTTTTTGCAACACTGTCACCCATGCTCGTGATGTTTATGTGTATAATCATCGGGTTTGTTCTTAAAAAGAAAAATCTCATTCCCGACAACAGCGACAAGGTTATTTCAAAGCTTGAAAATTACATATGCGTCCCTGCACTTATCATGAGCACATTCATGAACTACTGTACGGTTGAATCATTAAGCAAGCAGTATAATCTCATTATATACAGCCTGATTGCACTTGTAATCGCACTTGCGATTTCGCTTCCGCTGTCAAAGGTTTTTGCCGGAAATGACGCATACAAGCGCAGTATATATAAATACGCACTTACGTTTGGTAATTTCTCATTTATGGGAAATGCAATCGTGCCTGCAATCCTCGGTGCCGCAGACAGCGAAATACTTTATAAATATCTCCTGTTCATACTTCCACTAAATCTTGCGGTTTACACATGGGGAATTATAATTCTCATACCTAAAAGCGAAGGAAAACAAAATCCGCTGAAAAATCTTTTAAATCCCATATTTGTTGCAATATTAATCGGTGCATTTTTAGGACTTACCGGATTTAACAAATTTATACCCGGATTTATCACAACCACAATTGATTACTGCAAGGCATGTATGGCACCGCTTGCAATGATTCTTACCGGATTTGTTATAGGCGGATATTCCATAAAGGGACTTTTAAGTAATAAACGAGTATACATAGCAACAGTTCTCAGATTATTTATAATCCCGGCATTTTTACTGTTTATACTGAAAATACTCGGTGCATCTGAGCTTGTGCTCACACTTGCACTGTTTGCATATGCCACACCGCTTGGCATGAACACTGTTGTGTTCCCCGCCGCATACGGCGGTGAAACAGAAACGGGAGCATCTATGGCTATGATTTCACATACAATATGTATCATTTCAATTCCCGTTATGTATGCACTGCTTACAATGGTAATATAAAATCATTATTTCACAATAGATAAAAAAACGGCAAAATTTGCCGTTTTTTTATCTATTAAAGAATTACCTCGTGACCTGTTCTTGCTGATTCGTAAACAGCATCAAGAATTTTCATCATTTCAATACCGTCCTCGGCAGGTGATTTACATTCACTTCCGTTAATGATACAATCAACATAGTGATTAATCTCATTATCAAACAGACCGCTAAATGCAAGTCCGGTGTCTGCCGCAAAAGAAAGATTGGTCTGATAATTATTTTCAACACCGTAAATTTCAAGCTGAGGATTAAGCTTTGCTCCTGCTTTTGTTCCGAAAAGCTCTATTGTTCCCTGAGGTTCTTTAATGTTAAGACTAAATGCCGCCTCAACAGAAAGCACTTCGCCGTTATCAAAGCGTATGAGTGCGCTTGCAAGGTCCTCTACGTCACATATATCGTTATCCGAAGCACTCGCCGAAAGGTATTTGGGAGCACCAATTGTACCCTTTCTGTTAAACAGCTTCTGGAATGTTGCTCCGTAAACAGATACGGGCTTTGGTTTTCCCGAAAGGTATCTCACAAGGTCAATTACATGCACGCCAAGGTCGATAAGCGGTCCGCCGCCCGAACGTGATTTATCACCAAACCAGCCGCCGGGATTTCCGTCACGTCTTAAGTATGTAGCCTTTGCATAGTATATTTCGCCAAGATAATCTTTTTCAATAAAGTCTTCAAGAACAGTACAGTCATTTCCGAAACGACGTACGAAACCAATCATCAGAAGCTTGTTATTTTTCACTGCTGCTTCCTGCATTTCACGAGCTTCTTTTTCATTCATCGCCATCGGCTTTTCGCAAAGTACATGTTTGCCTGCATTAAGCGCAGCTATTGTACAGGGTGCATGCTCACTGTTCCACGTACACACGCTTACAGCATCAATTTCTTCAAGCTTAAGCATTTCATTTTTATCCGTAAACAGTCTTGTAACTCCATGCTTTTCGCCTTTTTGCTTTAAAAGCTCTTCATCAAGGTCACAAAATGCATATAACTCTACATTCGGATTTTTCTTATATGCTGAAATATGTTCTTCCGCAATATTTCCTGTTCCTATAATTCCTATTTTTAATTTTTTACTCATAATATCAACCTCTTGCAATTAAATCTCTTAAAAAGTCTGCCGCCTTTACTATATCTGCCGCCGGATCCTCACCCACTTCACGTTCAATCGTCAGGAAACCTCTGTAACCCACTTCTTCAAGCGCTTTCAAATATTCAGGGAACTTTACACTTCCCTCACCGAGAGGTACTTCCTCAAATGACGGATCTGACGGTCTTTCCACATCAAGAACTCTGTATATTATTTCGGGGTCTCTGTGGAATAACTTGATTCCGTCTTTAGCATGTGTGTGAACTATATAATCTTTAAGTGTGTACACGCCCTTTACAGGATCGTCACCTGTTACCATTACAAAGTTTGCAGGGTCAAAGTTTACCGCTACACCCTTTGAATTTAGCGAATCAAGGAATTTTTTCAGAGTGACTGCTGTTTCAGGACCTGTTTCAACCGCAAAATGCGAGCCCATATCATCAGCAAAATCTGCAAGCTCCTTACACGCATCATGCATGATGCTGTATCTTCCAACGCTCTCATCCTCAGGCACAACACCGATATGAGTCGTTACAATATCACATTCCAGATCTTTTGCAAGCTCCATTATTCTCTTGGACTTTTCAACATTTATTTTATTCTTCTCAACACTATAAAAACCTTGACCCAAATCTCCGCATATTGCCGAAAAAACCATACCGTGTGATTTTACCATATCCAAAAGCTCACGACGCTTTTCCTTTGAAAGATTTTCAGGTGCATTGGCACCGTTTGTTGAATACATCTGCAATCCGTTTGCACCGATTTCCGCAGCCTTTAAAATTGCCTGCTTTGTATCAAGTCTGAACGAATCAAGCATAACACCTATCGGAAAATTATACATTTATTACACTCTCCTTTTTATTGACAATTGTCTTTGTTAGTATTATAATAGCATATATAAAATAACAAGTAAATTAGATTATGTATATAAAATATTTGTTTTTGTATACATTTATGGAGAATTAATATGTACAGACACGTAGATTTAAGTAAGGTTTTTCGGCTTACAGAAATATACACTGCATTTGAGGCGCAGTATTTTCCCAACTACTCAACGGTCGGTGAAACTCACGATTTCTGGGAAATTGTTATTGTGCTTGATGGTGAAATAGGTGTCACCGCCGGAAGCAAGGTTATTAATCTGAAGTCGGGCGAAGCAATTCTTCATGAACCGCTCGAATTTCACAGATTATGGAGTGAAAAAAATTCATACCCCAAAATTGTAATTTTATCATTTAACTGTGAAAACATGCCCAAGCTTCAATCAAAACTTTTTAAAGTCAGTGCTAATCATCTTCAGAATGCATCAGAGCTTATAAATCTTATTTTAAAATCCTTCGTCAGGGGACGTTTTTGTGTACACCAAATAAAAAATGAAAATTCGGTTGAATATGAATTTACGGTAAAAAAAGCCGAAATGCTGTTACTTGAAATATTGTCGGGTAATGTGATAAAAATTGATGCTGATATGTCTTTATCAGCAAAGAATTATTCTAATATAATTAAGGTTTTAAAAAACAACGTACATAACCACTTGAGCATACCTCAGATTGCGGAGCTATGCAATATGAGTGAAGTAAACTTAAAAAAAACCTTTTCCAGATATGCCGGAATAGGAATAAAAAAATACTATAATATGCTTATTATGAACGAAGCTATTGTGATGCTTAAAAACGGTGCTTCCATCGCTGAAACCGCATATGCACTTAATTTTAACGACTGCAGTTATTTCAGCACCGCATTTAAAAGAATAACGGGTATACCACCGTCAAATTATAAGGGATATTAAATAAATTGTAATTTATCGGTGACGTAAATAATTATTCCGCCGTAGGGACAGGCGTCCTCGACTGTCCGTTTATGGTTAATTTTACACGGACCGTCTGGAAGCCGGTCCCTACAAATATAATTG
>JAXJRQ010000026.1:0-8995 GCA_036310525.1 Clostridia bacterium | reverse complement strand
ATTATCGCTAATTATATATGAACAATCCCTCCGAGTTTTGCTACGCAAAACTCACCTCCCTTTACACAAGGGAGGCTTTCGCTTCGATTATTCATTACACCGATAAATTACAATTTAACCGGCTCACAAAATATACTACAAACTCTTGAATTCTGTGTTCAGATATTATATAATTAATGTATTACAAAGAAAAGGAAAATCAAAATAATGATACCTGTTGAAAAGAACAAAGAATATATTGTTGACATAACGGCAGTTTCATCGGACGGTAACGGAGTTTGCAGAATTGACGGATATGCTGTATTTGTACCGCAGGCAGTTACGGGTGACAAAATACGTGTGCTTATTGTAAAGGTTAATTCAGGATACGGCTACGGAAAGCTTATGGAAGTAATAGAACCGTCTCCATACCGAACTAATCCCGTATGTGAAGCATATAAACGTTGCGGCGGATGTCAGATGATGCATATAGATTACGACTATCAGTTAAAAATCAAAGCAGATACAATCGAAAGCGCAATGAAACGAATAGGCGGCTTTGATGACTTTAAATTATCGGGAATGTACGGTGCAGACTCGCAGTACAGATACAGAAACAAAATGATATTTCCCGTTGGTACGGATAAGTCGGGCGAGGTGATATGTGGATTTTATGCGCAACGTTCGCATGATATAATGCCGCTTGAGGATTGTTTTGCAGGCGGTGAATTTAACGGAAAAATACTTGCCGCAATAAAGCAGTACATGAATGAAAACAATGTCAGCGCATATGACGAAAAAACACACAGAGGACTTATACGGCGTGTGTTTACACGTGTTTCACGAAGCAGAGGCGATGTGATGGCGGTTATTTCGGCAAACGGAAGGAATTTACCTGCAGCCGACAGACTGACGGAGCTTATAAAAAATGCATGTGACAGCGTTGTAAGTATAATTCTTAACATAAACACCAAAAAAACAAATACTGTACTTGGCAAAGAAAATGTAACACTGTACGGAAGTGATTTCATAACCGATACATTGTGCGGAATTGAGTTTGAAATTTCGCCGCACAGCTTCTTTCAGATTAATCACGAAATGACTCATAAGCTGTATGATAAGGCGATTGAGCTTGCACAGCTTAGCGGTCATGAACGTGTAATGGATATATATTGCGGAATAGGCACTATTTCGCTTTGCGCCGCAAAAAAAGCAGGTCATGTTATTGGTGTTGAAATAGTTGAAGAGGCAATAAAGGATGCAAAGAAAAACGCATTTGCAAATAATATCCCGAATACGGAGTTTTACGCTTCATCGGCAGAGGATATTGTGCCAAAGCTAATTGCAAAAGGTGAACGTCCCGATGTGGTGATACTTGATCCGCCAAGAAAAGGCTCAGATGAAAAAACACTTAATGCAATTGTTCAGGCGGCACCTGAGCGTATTGTATATGTATCGTGTAACCCTGCAACACTTGCACGTGATGTTAAATTTCTGCATGAAAGGGGATACTCGCTTTCATGCGCATACGGTTTAGATATGTTCCCGAATACCGTGCATGTAGAATGCTGTGTGAAATTATGCAGAAATGCATAATAACTGCATATAATATTTCGAGGTGAGAATATGAAAACAATAGTAGTTTATAAAACAAAATATGGTTCAACCAAAACATATGCCGAATGGATTGGTGAGGAGTTAGACTGCGAGGTTGTTGACGCCAAAAACATAAGCATTGATGATTTGACAAAGTATGATGCGATTGTATATGGTGGTGGACTTTATGCCGAAGTGATTAACGGTGTAACACTTATAACCAAAAATATTGACAAGCTTGCCGACAAGAAACTTGTGGTTTATACAACGGGCATAACGCCTATTGAGTGTCGTGATTATTACGATAAGCTTGTTATTGAAAAGAATTTTAAGCCCGAAATTCTCGGTAAAATCAGGGTATATAATTTTCTTGGAAAAATGCTTATTGATGAGCTGTCACTTGTGCACAGGACTGCGCTTAAGACCCTAAAGAAAATTATGTCGGGAAAGGAAAATCCGACTGAAATGGAAAAACTGCTTATAGAGCTTTGTGATGCAAATGCGGACTTTTCGGACAGGACTTCAATAAAAGAGCTTGTAGAATATATTAAGTCAGAAGCATATTGATTTATCGGAAATAATTTGTTATAATCAATATACGATAAAGCTTCTAAGGAGAAGAATATGAAAATTATTATTGTTGGCTGTGGTAAGGTGGGTCAAACGATTGCGGAGACCTTGGGTCATGAAAAAGAGCATGATATTACAGTTATAGATTTACGTCCTGAAACGGTACGTGATATTGTAAATGAAAATGATATACTTGCAATCTGCGGAAACGGCGTTGACATAGATATTTTGCAGGAGGCAGGGATTGCCGAGGCAGATATTCTTATTGCTGTGACAGGTGATGACGAAACAAACCTGATGACTTGTCTTTTGGCAAAAAAAGCGGGTGACTGCCAGACAATAGCAAGAGTAAAAAAACCTGAATTTCATAAGGCATCGAGATTCTTGAAAGAAGAACTCGGTCTTGCTATGATAATTAATCCTGAACAGGCAGCTGCTTTGGAAATTGCACGCTCACTGCGTTTTCCGTCGGCAATTCAGATTGACACCTTTGCAAAGGGCAGGGTGGAAATACTGAAATTCAAGGTGGAGGAATCATCGCCGCTTGACGAAATGAAGATAGTTGACATTACGCAAAAGCTCAACTGCGATATTCTTGTATGCGGTGTTGAGAGAGGCGATGAAGCGTTTATTCCGGGCGGTAATTTTGTGCTTAAAAAGGGCGACCTTGTAAGTATTGTATCGTCATTTGAAAACGGACTTCACTTTATTAAAAAAGCAGGAATCAAGACAAACAAAGTCAAAGACGCTATAATAGTTGGCGGCGGTGCTACGGCATATTATCTTGCAAGACTGCTGTTAAAAACGGGCGTTGATGTTAAAATAATAGAACAGAATTTCCAAAGATGCGAGGAGCTTTGTGCGGCACTTCCGAAAGCAACCGTTATCCATGGCGACGGCACAAAGAAAAATCTGCTGATGGAAGAAAATATAGAGCATGCAGGCGCGTTTGTTTCGCTCACAAATATAGACGAGGAAAATATCTTGCTTTCGCTGTTTGCAAAGAGCATGACAAGCGGAAAGCTTGTTACAAAGATAAACAGAATTGCATACGACAAGGTTATCTCAAATCTTGATATAGGTACAACTGTCTATCCTAAAAATATCACTGCGGAATACATTGTACGATTTGTGCGTGCGAAGAAAAATTCAATCGGAAGCAATATTGAAACAATGCATTTCATCCTTGAAGGTAAGGTGGAAGCACTCGAATTCCGTATAAAAGAGGATTCGCAAATAACCAATATGCCCCTTGAAAACATGAATCTGAAGAAAAATATTCTTATTGCCTGCATAAACCGCAACGGCAATATCATTATTCCGAGAGGTAAGGATACCATTCAAAAGGGCGATACGGTCATTGTGGTTACAACAAATACAGGATTTAAGGACATCAGCGATATTCTGATGTAAAGGGTGAGTTATGAATTACGCAATTGTATTAAACACCCTTGGCTGGGTACTTAGCTTTGAGGCGGCGGCACTGCTGTTGCCGCTTGTATGCGCATTGATTTACGGTGAACCGTATGCGTTTATGTTTTTTATATGTATAATTCTTTGCGTGCTTTTCGGAGGAATATGTGTGACTGTTCCTGTGAAAAAACGTGATATGTATGCAAAGGAAGGCTTTGTTATTGTAGCGCTTAGCTGGTTTGTAATGAGTATTTTCGGCGCATTGCCGTTTGTGATGTCGGGTACTTTGAACTTTACTGATGCACTGTTTGAAACGGTGTCAGGATTTACTACTACAGGTGCAACAGTTCTTCAGGATATTGAAGCGGTACCGAAGTGTCTGCTGTTCTGGCGAAGCTTCACGCACTGGATTGGCGGTATGGGAGTTCTTGTTTTCCTTGTAGCGATTTTACCGCTTTCGGGAGGCAGTAATTTTCATCTGATACGTGCGGAAAGTCCGGGACCGTCGGTAAGTAAGCTTGTTCCGAAGGTGGGACAATCGGCAAAGCTTTTGTATGGAATTTATATTTTTCTGACGATTGCGGAATTTGTTCTGCTTCTTATCGGCGGTATGAGTATGTTTGAAGCATTGACTACCTCTTTTGGTACTGCGGGTACAGGTGGATTTGCAGTAAGAAATTCGAGTATGGCAGATTATTCGTCGTATATTCAAAATGTAGTCACAACATTCATGATTATATTCGGAGTGGATTTTGCAATATATTATCTGCTTATTATGGGACGAATTAGAGAAATTTTTCATTCCGAGGAATTAAGGGCATATCTTGGAATTATAGCTGTTTCTGCGCTGATAATATGCTTTAATTGTGCTGATTTGTTTGATAATATTTTTACTTCGCTTAAGCATAGTGCATTTCAGGTTGCGTCTATCATCACGACAACAGGTTTTGCTACAGCAGATTTTGATAAATGGCCCGAACTGTCGAAATCCATTCTTGTCGGACTGATGTTTATCGGAGCCTGTGCAGGAAGTACGGGCGGCGGTATTAAGGTTTCACGAATACTTATACTGTTAAAAACCATTGTAAAGGAAATAAAAATTGCAGTACATCCGAGAAGAACATATAAGCTCTCAATATCGGGCAGACTCATTGAGCATGAAACAGTGCGTGCGATTAATGTGTTTATGGTTGCTTATATGGTGATATATGCATTTTCGGTGCTGATTATAAGTGTTGACAATATGGATTTTACAACTAATTTTACTGCGGTTGCGGCAACTCTTAATAATGTCGGACCGGGACTGGGTAAGGTTGGACCTGTTTGTAATTTTGGAGATTATTCTGCATTGTCAAAGCTTGTGTTCATTTTTGATATGCTCGCAGGCAGACTTGAAATTTTTCCGATGCTGATACTGTTTTCTGCATCTACATGGAAAAAGTAAGCGTATAAAAAGGTTGAAATGATTTTATCATTTCAACCTTTTAACATATTCTGTACATATATTTTATAACTGCATGAATGAAGTACGGATTTCAGGAGATAAAAATTATCATCCGCTGTAGACTGATGTATAAAATCCTTTTTTGAATATGTGCATAAAAGCGCATCTTCAAACAATGAACAAAACATATCGTATGCTTCTTCAAGCGGTGTATTTTTTGTTACTCTGTCAATCATAAGCTCTATTTCCTGAAGACTATATACCTGCTTCAATACACAAATCGCAAACAGCTTCGCAAGCTGTTTTTTTGAATATTGCTTTTTTTCGGGAGGTTCGACGAGATTATTTTTCACATAATTGTTTATCATGGTTTTTGTGATAATCTGATTTTCGCCGTCCTTGCTTTCGATGTGAATAAACGGCACAAGCTTGCTGTTTATAAGCGTCACAACCTGATCCATGTATAAATCAATTTCGGGAAGCTCGTCCCAACGTGGAATATGGAGATTTTTTATATCTGACATTTCATAACAACACCTTTCTTCAGAATATATAATAACATTTTTTGAAAGTTTAGTCAAGTACTTGACAAAGTAAATAAAATGTGATAACATAGTTTTGAAAACTACATTATAAGATTTTTAAAACAACGGAGGCTGTTATGAAAAGAACAAAATTAAAGGACAGGATTTTACCTTCATATACAAAAGGGGAAGAAATATTCAATATGACATCGCATATTGCAGGCGGTGCAGTCGGGATTGTTGCATTGTGTCTGTGCGTGATATTTTCAGCATTGCATAAGGATGCGTATGCGGTTGTAAGCTCTGCAATTTACGGCACTACGATAATAATACTTTATACAATGTCGAGCATTTATCACGGAATGCCACGTGAAAAAATGGCAAAAAAGGTATTTCAGGTGCTTGACCATTGCTCAATATTTTTGCTGATTTCAGGGTCGTATACGCCGTTTTGTCTTGTGATGTTCCGTGAATACAATACCGCACTCGGCTGGTGGCTTTTTGGGATAATATGGGGTATGGCAATTTTGGGGATTGTTTTAAATTCTATTGACATAAAGAAATTCAAAAAGCTGTCTATGCTGTGCTATCTTGTAATGGGATGGTGTATAATTTTAAAGGCGAATTTGTTGCCTGAGCTGTTGGGGACAGGCGGTGTGGTTTTACTTGTTGCGGGAGGTCTTGCATATACTCTTGGCGCAGTGTTCTATGCGATGGGCAAGAAGAAAAAGTATATTCATTCCGTTTTCCATCTGTTTGTGGTGTTGGGAAGCGTTTTGCATTTCTTCTGCATATTCTTTTATGTGATATAAAGATTAAATTCAAAAGAGAAACGGGACTGATGCATTAAGCAACAGTCCCGTTTCAGTTTGTGTGGCGACAATCAGAGTTTGCGCATAAATAAAAAGTGCGCCGGCAGAGCCGACGCACAAAAAACGCATAGCTCTGCTGACGCGACTCAGTTATTTTCCTTACAAAGCAAGCAAAATTTGAGCATGCATTTTTTACATTCTAAAAACACAAGCCTTGTAAAGAAAAACATTATTAAACTGAGTCGCAAGAACATTATACCATACATATTTTGGCATGTCAATATAAAAAAACTTTATGAACTAAAGATATGGCAAAAAAATTGTCAAAATATATTGAAAAATGTATAAAACAGGTATATAATATCATTTGTCGGAGTAATCCGATATTAAAGGTAAGACCAAAAACAGTGTAAAAGCTGGGCGGTTATGCCATCATCTCCGGAAAGGAGGTGATAGCTTATGGGAAATGAATACATAATATGTTTTATGATTATTCTTTTACTTTTAGTAATTACCATAAAAAAATAACGCCAGCCCTGCTATAAGTTGACGTTATTTTTATAAAATAAATCTCTTATGGCATAACCGTTTATGGTCTTGCCTTTTCTATTATCATTATATACTGAGCAGGTTTTTTTGTCAATATAAATAATAAATATTTTTTGGTTTTTGCCTGTTTTAACTGTCATTTTCGGCAGGGGAATATGGTGTTACATATACAGTATTATAATTATCATATATAACCATTCCCGGTTTTGCGCCGTTTGGCTTTTTGACGTTCTTTATTTGCGTATAATCAACAGGCACCTGTGAAGAATTGCGTGCTTTTGAATAGTATGCGGCAAGCTGTGCGGCAAACATCATGGTCTCTTTTGGTACATTCTTGTCAATTCCGAGCTTGATAACCGTATGCGAGCCGTGGATATTTTTTGTGTGGAACCATATATCCGATGTATTAGCAAGCTTTAGTGTCAGATAATCATTTTGAGTATTGTTTTTTCCGACATACACATCAAAGCCGTCGGGACTTGTAAAATGAAGCGGCTGTGATTGTGACTGCTTCTTTTGCTTTTGCACAGTTTTTCTCTTGAGATAACCCTCTTGTGCAAGCTCGGTGCGGATTGCATTGAGGTCTGAATCTGTCTCGGAATTATTAAGTGCGCTTAATGTACTTTCGAGGTAGTCAAGGTCCTCCTGAGCTGCTTTAAGCTGTTTTGCTGCTTCTGTTTCGGCGGTTTTTGCCTTGTTGTATTTTTTGTAATACCTTTGTGCATTTTGCGAGGGTGACATGGATTCATCAAGCGCAATTGTTACTGTTGGCATGTCGGATTCGTAATAGTTCTGCACATCAACCGATTTTGCACCCTCGGGAATTATATAAATATTTGCAATCAGCAAATCGCCGTATATTTTATACTTTTCTTTATCCTCTGCATCCTTTAGTGTTCTTTCAAGAATAACGATTTTCTTTGATACTCTTTCAATTGCATTATTGAGAAGCTTTATTAAATCAGCACTTTTTTGCCTCATTCTTTCGTGCATATCCCGAAGACCGTAAAAGTCATCAAGGAGCTTGCTCATGCTGTCATAGTGAGTGAGGTTTACAGAAGCTTCGTATTGTTTTATTTCAATCGGACTGAAATCGAGAATTCTTCCGCTTTTTGCTTCTCTTATCATACACGGTGAAAAAGTGTTTTCTTCAATTTGCTGTGCAAACCTGATTGCTTCTGCCTTTATTGCGCTTTGTCGGTTGAGGTTTAATTGTGAGTTATGTACGCTTGTTTCAGAAAGCGCACTGTATACAATTTCTCTTGCGGTCAGGGGACTGATGCCTGAAATTGCATTCATAAGAGACTTGTCTGCCGTTTGCGGAAGTGAAAAATCAATGTCATTTTCTGCGCAAAATTCCACAAGAGGGATTTTGTCCTGTGAGGGCGGCAGGGAGTAGGTTAGTCCGGGTAAAATCTGACGTACCGAGCTTACAGTGAAATCAATATGCTTTATTGCGTCAATGATTTTCAAATTATCATCAACGAGAATGACGTTTGAATGACGTCCCATAATTTCAACGATAATATGCTTGTGAGTCAAATCTCCAAGCTCGTCATACGTTTCAAACGAAAGCTTTACAATTCTTTCAAAACCCATTTGTTCAATTGCGGTTATTTTTGCGCTTCCTATGTGCTTACGCATAAGCATACAGAACATGGGCGCAGTTTGCGGGTTTTTCTTCGAAACTTCGGTGAAGTGAAGTCTTGGATGTGCGCTTGATGCGGACAACACAAGCTTGAATTTGTTTTCAATAGTACGTATGTGTAAAACCACCTCGTCCTTTTCAGGCTGGTGGATTTTATCTATTCGTCCGTTTATTATAAGCGGTGCTATTTCATTTATAAGACATCTGATTGCAGATGAGTCAAGTGCCATTTTATATATCTCCTTGTACGTTAAATTGTAATTTATTCGGCTGGTTAAATTTCCGCATCTTACTATTCGGCGTCGCTCGGAGTACCTTCGTACACCGTCGTTCCGTCGAGCAGCAACCTGCGAAAATTTTCCTCAGCCGTGCAAAATGTATATGCAAAAGCATAATCGGAGCGGAAGGCTCCTTTGTGTAAAGGGAGCTGGCGCCGAAGGCGACTGAGGGATTGTGTAAT
>JAXJRQ010000025.1:0-14260 GCA_036310525.1 Clostridia bacterium | reverse complement strand
ATCGTTAACTGTATTTGTGACTAATTTGGTACATCGCATTGTGCAGACATTACCGCACACTTAAATTTAGTTGTTTTAAAGCAATCAGACAAAAATACCGTCGTTCCGTTTCGGAACGACGGTATTTTGTTTTTAAAGATATTCCTTATTCCCTGCGAGCATTTTCTTACGGTGCACGCTTATGAATTTACTTTTGAAATTTGTGCAATACTTTTCCATTGCGTCAACCACGCTTTCAGGCTTTAAATTATATGCACTGCCTACAGAAACGGTCATTTCAAGAGTCAGTATATTGTTTTCCCTTGAAATTTCGGTTATATCAAAAATGTGTTCACGAATATCACTTTCTTTAACACCGCTTTTTGATTTTTTCATTACCTTGAGTTCTTTATTTTCAAGGAATTTTACGGCATCAAATTCGCCCTCAAACTCAATTTCAACCACATAAACAGCCTTATCAAGCTTAGTAATATCCATTTCCTTGCCTTCGACCTTTTTCGCTGCATAAACGAAAAATCCCGGTGGCATTACATCGCTTAGTGATTTTACAATATCATTTTCGCTGTATTCGCCGTCAAATCCGACCTTCATATACTCACATTCCGACGTAACTCCCACAGACAACGGCTGTGCAACAGTCATTATAGGATGCGGATTAAAACCCTGCGAAAATGCAAAATTAAGCTCTGAACGTCTTACGGCACGATGAAAACAACGCATAAAGTCAAGGTGTGATATGTACTTTACCCTGTCATCACGGCCGTATTTAATAACATAATTACTCATAACACACACCTGCCCCGAAGCTGCGCACACCGCATCCTGAACATTTTTCACGGCAATGCGAAGTTGTTTCTTCCCTAACAGCCTTTTGGCTTTCCTTTATAAAAAATTCTTTTGTGACGCCTATATCAATATGATCCCACGGCAGAACCTCGCTGTATTCACGCTTACGTTCATTATAGAACTTCGGGTCAATTCCAAGCTCCTTAAAGGTTTCCATCCACAAATCATATCTGAAATATTCACTCCAGCCGTCAAATTTACAGCCTTTTTCAACCGCTCTTATGATAACATCGCACAAGCGTCTGTCGCCACGTGCAAATATACCCTCAAGCGTACTCGTTTTATTGTCATGCCAGCTGTAGCGTATGCGCTTTGATTTGATTGAACGCTTCAAGGTATCCTGCTTTTCAATAATCATTTCACGTGTATCCTGACCTTCCCACTGGAAAGCAGTAAACGGCTTTGGCACAAAGCTTGATGTGCTTACGGTTATATTGATATTCTTTGCTCTTTCCTCTTTGGGGATTTCAAAATAAACATCAAGTACCTTCTGCGACAAATCTGCAATTCCGACTACATCCTCCATGGTTTCTGTCGGCAGACCTATCATAAAATACAGCTTGACATTTGTCCATCCGCCCGCAAAAAGCATCGCAGTGGATTTCATGATATTTTCTTCTGTGATATTTTTATTGATAACGTCTCTCAAACGCTGAGTACCTGCTTCGGGAGCAAAGGTTATTCCCGATTTACGCACCTTCTGAACCTTTTCCATCAGTTCAAGCGAAAAATTATCAATTCTCAGTGATGGCAGTGAAAGACCAATCTTCTTTTCTTCCGTAATACTCAAAAGACCGTCCGTTAAATCCTTAAGTCCGCCAAAATCACTCGTTGAAAGTGATGAAAGCGAAATTTCATCATAGCCGCTGCATGAAAGCAAGCTGTCAGCAAGTCCAAGCAATGTATCGGGTTTTCTTTCTCTTAGCGGTCTATAAATATACCCTGCCTGACAAAATCTGCAGCCTCTGAGACATCCACGCATAACCTCAAGCATGACTCTGTCATGCACAACCTCACCAAACGGCACAATTATCGTGTCAGGCGCATATGTTTTGTCAAAATCCTTCATAATGCGTTTTCTGACAGTTTCTTTTGCATTAGGGTTATTGGGCGTAATACTTTTTACGGTATTATCGTCATTATACTCAACATCATAGAACGACGGCACATATACCCCTTCAAGCTTCGCAATAGCTTCAAGGTAATCCTTCTTATTCTTTTTGCCGCTATTTTTCCACTTTTTATACTCGTCAACAACCTCGTGAATAAGCTCCTCGCCCTCGCCGAGCATAACAAAATCAAATATATCCGCAACCGGCTCACAATTATAAGCACACGGTCCGCCTGCGCATATTATGGGATATGTTTCGTCTCTTTCGCTCTGTCTTACCGGAATATTCGCCATTTTAAGCATATGGACTATATTTGAATAGCTAAGCTCATACTGCAATGTAAAGCCAAGCATATCAAAATGCGTTATTTCATCACCGCTTTCAAGGGCAAACAGCTTCATTCCGTGATTATTCATTTCCGCTTCCATATCCGGCCACGGCGTAAAAACACGTTCGCAGAAAGTGTCTTCACGGTTATTCAGCGTATGGTACAGTATTTTTAGTCCGAGATGCGACATGGCAATCTCGTAGGTGTCCGCAAAGCAGAACCCGAAACGCACATCCACATCCTCAGGATTTTTCAGTACCGAATTAAGCTCGCCACCCGTATACCGTGTCGGCTTCATGACCTTGGAAAGGATTTTATCTTTTTCTGTAATACTCATTATATATCTCCGAATTCCTGATTTTCTGTATCGCTTTTCTTATTTTTGTTAAATAAACCATTGATTTTATCAACAGCAGTTGGTACCATATCAATAATTTTATCAACCGGAGTCTGTGAGCCATGCACAGGTACTATGCGGACATTTCCGTTTGAAATAACCATAAATGCCTCCGCTTCAACCTTCGCACCGCCGCCCATTCCGCCGCCGAACTTCGGTGTTGAATTTTTACTGTCAAACTCACTTCCGCCGCCGCCAAAACCAAAACTCACCTTTGAAACGGGAATAAGAATTGTTCCGTCGGGAGCTGTTATGGGGTCACCGATAACCGTATTGACATCAATAAGTCCTTTTATGCTTTTTACTGCCTCGGACATCATATCGCTTACGGGATTACTCATTTATTTCTACCTCCTTTAAGGCTTTTTTCACTTTCAAATAAATCCACAATGCCCTGAATGCTATTGAAAAAACATTCAGAATACGTACATAAAGCACCGTATATATACCTGCCGAAAGTTTCGCATTATCGAAATCGGCTTTTATGTCAACATTATAATCTTTTATTTTCATCTTTGCATATGCCGCACCTAAAAATCCGTAAACCGCCGCATTTACCGTTCCGTAAAGTATTCCGCTGTACATCGGGTCTCCCGTTCCGAGAAGTGCCGAAATATTAAGCTCCTTTACCGAAATCGCCTTTGCAAAAATGTAATTTATAAGCTTTTTTAAATCTTTCTTGGTTGCTGAATATATCCTGCCTGCTTTTTTCAGAAGTGCAGCTATAGCATTTGCACTGATTTTTTTCTTATCCTGCTCAGGCTTATCTTCTGTTTTTTCTTCCTCTTTTATTACGGGAAACACACGCTTGTCCCAAAAAAGAATTTTTATGCGTATTTCATTTTCTTCTGATTTAAAGGCAAATCTGAAAACCACATTTATAGGAATAAGCAGTAAAAGCATGATTACCGCCGCTATTATCATTAATACATACACAGCAGTCAAGCCATACCGCTCCTTTCGTAAATAGTTATTCTGATTCTACAACCGTTTCTTCTTTAATCTCTTCCGTAATCTGTTCCGCAGCACTCTTCTCGTCCTCCACTTCAAGCAGCGACTGCTGTTCACCCTGAGCCGGCTCTTCAATACCAAGCTTTTCAAAGTTGACAGGCGGAAGGTCGGATGGTGACGTCAGTCCAAAGCAACGCAGAAAATTATCCGTTGTCACATACAATATAGGACGTCCGGGAGCATCAAGTCTTCCCGCTTCATCAATGAGTCCTCTCTCGTAGAGTCTGTTTACACAGCCGTCCGAATTAACTCCTCGTATATGTTCTATCTGCCCTCTTGTAATCGGCTGTTTATAGGCGATTATCGCAAGTGCCTCCATTGCGGCATTAGATAGAGGCTGATTTCTCTGCTCTCCCAGTATTTCCTGAATATAAGCATAATATTCCGGACGTGAACAAATCTGGTAGCCGTCCATTATATCTATTATGTTAAAGCCACGCTTATTTTCATTGTATTCGGCCTTTAACTCTTCAACCGCCGCATTAACGGCGTCTATGTCAGTATCAAGCACTACCGCAAGCTTCGCCGCCTTTACCGGTTCACCTGCCGCAAACAATATTCCTTCTATTGCATATTTTATATTAATCATTTACCTTCTCCGTTTTCTTTGAAGTCAGTACAAAATCCTTCGTATTTTCATCATAATCCGCAAAAAGCCTGTTAAGCTTTATCATTTCCAGAACTGCAAGAAATGTTGCAATCATTTCGGGTTTGGAATCTTTTACCCCGAACAAGGATTTGAACTGTATTTTTTTACTTTTGCTTAGTCTGTTACAGATTTTTTCAACCATATCGTCAACACTTACCTTCTCACGTCCGACAATACCCGTAAACGCCTTTTTTGTAGGTGCTTCTTTACGTATACGGCGTGCAAGAATTGAATTGAATGCGTCAATCAGTGCTGAAACATCATGCTTTCTGTCGTATTCGGGAATAGGAAATTCAATTTCCTCTTCATCACGAAACACCATGTATTTCGACGAAAACTCAGACTTTCTAAGCTCCACCGATGCTTCCTTAATTCGCTGATATTCAAGCAGACGCTGTGCAAGCTCTTCTCTTGGGTCTTCCTCATCCTCTTCCTCGGTTTTCGGAAGAAGCATTTTTGACTTTATATACAACAGTTGTGCCGCCATAACAACAAATTCACCCGTATTATCAAGCGACGATTCCTCAATTCCATCAATGGCTTCGAGGTACTGATCCGTTATTTCCACAATCGGTATATCATATATACTTACCTTATTCTTCTGAATAAGTGTAAGCAGAAGGTCCAGCGGACCTTCAAAGCTATCAAGTTTATAAAGTATATTATCCATTTTCTACTTCCTACAACAATAAATTTAAAAGCTGTTCAACAGGCGTGGCAATAAGATTAAACACAACATTTACGCCCGTACCGATAATTCTGCCGAATGCTCCCGAAAATGACAAAAACATAATCAGAATCATTGAATATCTTTCATAACGAAGCATCGTATAATACGCATTGTCAGGCAAAAACATGCCGAGTATTTTTGAGCCGTCAAGAGGCGGTATCGGGATAAGGTTAAACACCATAAAGCATAAATTTGTATATATAAACGAATACGAAATATTTGCAATAAGGCTGAAAATTGACTTACCTGCTCCCGTTTTATAATGCAGTACAATTCCAACCGCATACACGAGCATACCTATGCATGCCATAAGAAAATTTGACAGCGGACCTGCAAGCGAAACAAGTGCCGTTCCTTTTTTGCGGTCTCTGTAATACATCGGATTTATCATAACAGGTCTTGCCCATCCGAAGCCTGTCAGAAGCATAAGAAGCGTTCCGTATAAATCAAGATGTGCAAACGGATTCCATGTCATTCTGCCCTCACGTCTCGGGGTCGGGTCTCCGAGCTTTTCCGATACCCATGCATGTCCAAGCTCATGACCGATAATTGCCACAAGTCGTATAGGTAAAAGTATTATAAAGCTTGTAATGTTTCCGAATAAAGCTGATAATATCCCCATTGATTTACTCCTGTCTGATTTATTAATAATGCCCATCACCCAAATTCAGGTAACAGCATAGTCATTATATATTATATAATTTTTTTTTGATTTTGTAAATAGTTTCTTGAAAAAAATCCAATGTATCAACCATGATACACTGGATTTTGCTTATTTGTATTCATAAATACACACAGCACCGATTGCAGAAGCATTTTCGCATTTTTCCGCATCAACCGTAGTAACGTTTTTATCCGAATTGTTTTCAATCAATTCCTTCATCGGCAGTTTTATCTGCTCCTTACCTCCGATTACTACACCGGAAACCTTGCTTTTGAGAATTTTATCAATCTCCCCACAAAGAACTGCGCCCATAAAATAGCTGTAACACTGTACTTTATCAGCATCAAAAAGATTTTTTAATATTCTTGTTTTAAAAAGTGTATTATTTATACCGTTTTTACGGCAATCAGAAAAACCTTTTTGCAAATACTCACTGTCATATCCGTCAGTTGATAAATCAACTGCATCCTTTAAAATGGTATACTGTGAAAGCGATTCAATCATTTCGCCCGTCATCATAGTAGAAAAATCACTTATTCTTCCCGTTTTATCGGTATAAATTATCTTTGAATGAGTTCCGGGTAAAATGTATATACACTCCGCTTCACCATTGTTGGCAATTCCGATTAATTCAGTCTCTTCGCCACGCATCATATCGGCATTTTCAAGATTTTCACAGTTGGTTTTTACACCTCTTATAAACACAAACGGAACAGAAGAAATATCAGGAAATTTTTCTTCATGCATTGCTTCATGCATTTCCTTTATACCTGCCGGTGCAACTATATGCTCAAGCGGACATAATCCAAATTCGCATGTTATCATTCCCGAAGCAAGTATTTTTTCAATATCATTTTCTGAAAGTCCGTTTCTTGAAAGTATACTGTAAATACCGTTTTTCAGTTCTTTCTTAAATTCTGCAAGCTCCGACATACACGCACGTGCACCCATTTTTATTTTTACCGTATCTGCAACAGCACCGTCTTTTACAAGATTTATTCTTGTATTTGTAGTTCCTCCGTCAACTGCAATATATATCATCGTTTTCTCCTACTTAACCTTTGCAACATACTTTTTCGCAAGCTCTGTTATGCCCGTATAATCATTTTCAGCAATCATTTTCTTGTTTATAATATTTGAACCAAGACCAAAACCACAAACGCCTGCATCAAGATATTCTTGGATATTATCCTCATTCACACCACCCACAGCAATAAATTTTATATGTGAAAGCGGTGCTTTGATTGCTTTAAAATATGCAGGGCCTAAATCACTTATCGGAAACAGCTTCACAAAGTCTGCGCCTGCACGTGCTGCCGACTGTGCCTCCGTCGGAGTAAGGGCACCGGGCATTGATACCATTTCAAGCTCTGTGGTCTTTTTTATAACATCTTCAAAACAGTCGGGTGAAATTATAAAACGCCCACCTGCTTTTTTAGTCAGCTCAACCTGATAAGGCGTAAGCACTGTTCCTGCGCCAATATACATGCGGTCAGCAAAATGCTCTGCAAGCATTTTTATTCTGTCGGCGGTTTCCTCATCACTTACCGATTTATCTGCACTGTAGGTAATCTCAAGAAGTCTTATTCCGCCATCATACATGGCTTCTGCAAGAGGTATAAGCTTGTCACGCTCTACACCTCGTACTATCACAATAATTTTTTCATCAAGGACTCTTTGTATTGTCTGCTGTTTCATTGTAAAATTCCCCCTTTATTATTTAGCTCATTATATCATTTTCCATAATACTTGTCAATCAAGGCAAAAGGATACTGTGATTTTTACAGTATCCTTTTAAATTATTCAGACAAAAAATCCAACGGACTCATACTTTCGTCCCATACATATACACCATCTGTATTTTCATCACAAATAATTTCGGTTTTGCCGTTTTGTGCCTTGCATAAGCTTATATTCTGCAAAATGCCGTTTTCTCTGTTAACTACAGCAATAAACGGATTTTCAGCATCAGACACAAGCTTTACTTCCCTTACATCACGGTTATATGTAATTTCAATCGTCGGTGCACTGCCTCGCTCCTTTGAAGTGAGATATACACCTCCGCCTTTTCCTGATGTGAGTTTTAACAAAAACGAGAGCGTTTCTTTATTGGTCAATGACTTATAATATTCTGTTATATCAAATTCAATATATTCATTTATCACATCATCAATTACATCAGTAACTGTTGCCTGAGCTATAACTGTTCCTGAGGCAGATGGTACATTGTTCCACGTAAGAGTTTCTTCTGACCATTCTGTTGAAGCCTCGTATAAAGACAAGGTTTCTACTTTTCTTACACCATTAGCGTAATTACGAACTGCATGCATTTTAAGCTTTACACTGCTAATTTCTGCGTCCTCCAAAACAGCAGCATCTTTAAATTTCAAGTACCCGTTACGGTGATACGGCGAAGTATTGTTTTTGAGCACTATAAATCCTGTGCTGACACTATCAGGGTGGTATTCATCCGCATGAGCATCATCAGACGGAGTTATAAGCTTCTTTTGTGGCTTTTTATACTGTATATCAAGCTTAGGTGCAAGTCCACTTTCTTTTGATTCAATAACAACGCTTCCGTTATTACGTGAAGTAAGCTTAATTGCAAACGAAAGCTCACTTTTATCCTCAAGCGAATTATAATAATTCGTTACATCGAATGTAATGTACTCATCTATTGTACTTATAGTACCGTTTGTGTGAACAGTCTGCTGTGATATTGTTTCACCTGTAATTTCAGGCTTATTATTCCATGTAAGAGTATACTCATCCCAAGCCGGTGATGTTCCGTAAAGTGATATTATTTCATCTGCATACGAATTGCCATTATCGGCATAGTTCTTTATTGCATGTACCGTAAGCTTTACACTTTCCGCATCAGTATTAACATCTGTATCTTTAAATTTTATAAAAGCCTCCCTTTCGTGACTTTTACTTTTCTTTATATTAAGGCCTCCCTGTGCATAATTGCTATCCGGATTTTTTAATTCGGAATATGCATCTCCGTATGCACTTAATGTTTTTTTAGTAAAATACGGTTTTTCTTTATAGCCGCTATTTTTCGTCTTGCTCCAGTCATTAAGTGACAAAAACTCTGCTGCATTATCTTCAACCTCAGTAAAACAAATCTGCAATTCTTCAGCGCCGTTTACTTTAAAGTTAACAGCTAACTTTTGTTCTCCCTTATAGACTACATCATCAAATCCCTCTACTGTTGGGGTATTAGGTAAAGCTACAGCATCCATTTTTATAAATTCTGCGTCAGTATCGCTTATAATATCCGCATACAGCTCTTTACCGTCTAAAGTAAGCTTGGCAGATTTACCGTTAACCTCTATATCAGCATCGGTATGCATAAACCACCATACATCACTTTCTTTATCTGTAACAATGTAATCAGAAATAATGATTCTAAAATTTTCTCTGTCAAGCTTTAAGCCTCTGTTTACTTTTTCTGCATCAGCAATATATGCCTGAGTCATATCAAGAATTGCATATGCTTCGTTATCTGATGAATAAAAATCCGAGAAATCGCAGTGTGCACTTAAGTTCTGACCAAAGCTCATATCAGGATAATGCGCCGTCTGATTGATTGTGAGAGTATTATGTCCCTGCGGACTTTTTGCATAATATGTGTAACGTGTTAAATCAAAATACGGAAGTGGTGCCCCTGACGATGAACTGTGATAATCGACACCCTGTAGCTCTTTCGTGAAGCTTTTACCGCCTGAGCCTATATAAAATGTTCCGATGTCAAGGTCTCCATGGCTCTCCTGATTATATCCGCCTTTTATACCCGCAAACAATCCTTCTTCTGTTGTCCAGTCCTCACGCATTGAAGCATACGGTATTGAACCGCCCGAATAATAGTCGTTGGGTAACGCAGAAAGCGGACGTGCATTTACATATCGTTCAGGATTATACCACAGTATTGAAAACAAATCATTATTCGTACCTTCACGCTGATACATACCAAAATCGCTGTTATCAAATTTCTCTGCCTGCCATAGCAAGAGCGGTGAATAAACCGCCGCCATTGTGCCATCACCGTAGGCTATTGCCTGTTCGTTTGTATAGCCTTTTGTATATATAGGAAAATATCCGTTTTGTGAAAAGCCTTCTATGTCACTTAATCCCCAGTCGGTACCAAACACAGAATTGAGTGCGGCAAGTCCCGGACCAAGATATGATGACGCATAGCCAAAATAACCTGATGCTTCTATGAAGCCTCCGTCAGGATAGTACAGGCGCATCGCATTGGGAAGTCTCTGTGCACAATTTCTGATAGCTGTTGCCGCCGTTTCGGGCGCAAGCTTTCCAAGCGCCACTGCCGCTACAATTGAGCCGCCGTTAACAACAAAATTCCAGTTGTTTGTATTGCTGTATGTGTGTGTACTCATATACTCCACTGAATTTCTCAAAAGTCCCTCTTCAATTGCAGTAAGCTTATCGGGACAATTTTCACTCATCCAGTTATAAAGCCAGTCATATGCAAGCCCCGTACCCCTTGACATTTCCCCTACATTTAGCATTTTTGAAGGGTTAAAATCGGGATAATTTGCCGCCGCTTCAAGGAAATAGCATGCCTTTTTTGCATATTTTTCTTTCTGTACTTCGTCATCGCAGGTCTGATATAAAAACGCCAGAAGCATCGACGCATCATCCGTATTTGAAGATAATGCTCCTGAGCTTACCTTATACGCCGATGCAGTGGCAGATAAATAGCTTATTCCTTTAGCTTCCGCTGTTTCATACCATTTTTTAATGTACGGATCTGTTATTTTTAAAGCTCTTATTCTCGCAAAAGCTTCATCATCAGCAATGACATACGGATGTGAAAGCTTTTCAAAAGCTGTCGCTATTTCTTCTGCTGCGGGTATTTTTGAAGGATCAAAAACTTCTCTGTTCATCGGATATGAGGTTTGCTGATCAAGTGACATATACTGTTTTTGTTTAAGCTCCTCCCAAGTATATCCTCCTACAGTTTCAACAGTTTCGGCGCTTGAAAACGATACCGGCATCATGCACAGCACCAGCAATATTGATAAAATTTTCTTCATCTCGGACTTTATTCCTCCTTAAATACGGCTAAAATAATTAAACGTGAAAGATAATTGCTATTTGGGGTATGTGCGAAACATATCTTTCACGTTTTTGTTTATTCTTTATCGTCGTTTATTCTTCTGTACTGTGTAGGAGTAATTCCTTCTACCTTTTTATATGCACGCATAAGCGCCAGAGCATTATAGAAGCCCACTTCAACCGCAATATCTTTAATTACCATATCAGTTGTAGCAAGAAGCTCCTTTGCATACTGTACACGGATACGGGTAATATAGTTAAGAAGTCCCTCGCCCGTCTGCTCCTTGAAATACTTTGAAATGTAGTTTACACTCACACCAACATGCTCCGCAATAATATGATTGTTAAGATTTGAATCCTTATAATTTTGCGCAATAAACGCCTTTATTTTAGCTATATTATCCACTTGCTCTTCTTCACTTTCCGTATAGCTGTTGATTTCGTTAACAATCTCCTGCATTTTTTCACGGAACATACTAAAGCTTTCCGCATCTGCTATACTTTTTATTTTTAATTCCTCTGCGACCGAAGAAATATTTTTTTCTTTGCTTATCTGCATAATAATTTTTGAAATATCATACATAACAAGACGCATATCCTGCAGTGCCGGTTTTTCTATGCCGAATCTGAACAGTTCATCTGTCACACTTTGCCATTCGCCGCCGCTCGTAACCGCTACACGCAGTTTATTAAGCAGCTTTTCACCGAAATTACCGGTATAAGCTGTCTGAGGATTATATGTACCCACACCTGATTCCTGCATAAAACGCATCCATGCAAGCACCTGTTTTGCACGTGTATAGGATTTTTCAATACTTGCTATTGAGCTTTCTATACCGCCGCAGCAAATGGTACATTTTATACCAAGCACAGACTCGTATATATCCTCTATTTTGATAAGCAAGTCCACAACGGAAATCTCTCCGCTGGCATCAAGCAAAATACTGATTACACCGTCACAATTTGTAAAATACGCCTTAAATCCGTATTTTTCCGCAACCTCGCAAAATACATTTTCCAATGCGCCGAAAAACACCTCTATATCCTCGTGCTTTTCCGTTGTGAGCATATCTCCCGTATCTTCAACCGACATAACCACTGCCGCCGCTTCAGCCGGTACAGATATATCATAGTCATGCAAGAGCTTTTCGCCGGTACTCACCGAATCCATGAGCACACGTGCCAGAAGCGTACGTCTGCTCATATCGTTATATCGGTATTTTATACGGTTAATTGAATGTTCAATAAATTCATAGCCGCTGTTATCGGGTGTTCCGCCAAGACCGCTTATGATTTCTTTAATTGGTCGGAAGTTATAAATTGAAAATACAATTACGCCGACAATACCTATAACTATTCCGAAAATAAGCACAATTATCTCAAGCATAATTATGTTACGTGTATTTTTGTAAAACTCGTCGACAGGTGCCGCCATAAGGTACACCCAACTGCCTACATTAGATTTACAATAGCACACAGTATTGGCAGTTCTTCCGATTTTAGCTGAAAACGTTCCCTGTTTCTCGCCAAATTCCATGCCTTCGATTTTAAACAAATCATCCGGTGAATATACCACACTGCCGTCTATGTTATATATGGCTATATTTACGCTGTCAGGAAAAAGCTTATTGCTTTCCTTCCACGAAAATACCGCTTTCTTAAACGGAATAAAAACATTTACCTCGCTTCCGCTTCCACCGAACAAAGTATGAATTTCATACAAATCATCACCCAACTGCATATAGCTGTGATTATACGAATTTGAAACAATTCTCTGCCACTCCTCAAGACCCATGTTTATATCAAGCGGAAATGTCTCATATGCAACAATTCCTTCCGCCATAGATTGTTTTGCAAGCATGCATCCGGAATTTTTCAGATACAGCATTGTATCCTCAGTCACCTTATCACGGTAATTCACAAGCTTATTATTTACAAACTCGCTTATTCTGCGATAACCGTATAAATCAGGCTTACCTTCGTAAGAGGCAATCTCCATAAGCAGACGGTCGTTTGAAAGCTGTTCGGTAAACATTATATTGTCAAGAAGCGTACTGTCAACCTCGGCCGCAATCTTATTGAGGTATGTTTCATTGTAATTTTCCGTTTCTTTGTTCATTCCGTTTGCAAAGCTGATACATATTATCACATTCGCAATTACGGGAATAAACAGAATACATATGTATGTTATTATCCAGATATGTATTATACTTTTGGATTTACGTAATAATTTCATAAAATTTCCCTGTTTTATTCAATGCCTTTATCTTTACAGTAGGCTATCCATTCACAGCAGGTAAGAAGATAATACCCCACTGCATAATCCTTTGTGTCTTCTCTGAAAACTTCGCCCGGCTTCTGGTTTACACCCTGAACCCATCCGAGAGTACCATCTTCAAGAACGGCTTCTTTGGTTACTGCCTTAAAGCTTTCTAAAAATACATCTATATATGATTCATCAAGAACACCCATGTGTATTGCCTTTATCATCGAATGAAGGAAAAGCACCGTACCACTTGTTTCGGGCATGGGATATTCTTCAGCATCTGCAAGATTTGTGCGCCAGAAACCGTCTTTGCCTCTGCACTTCATAAGTGCATCAGTCATATCAAGGAATACCTTTTTGTAGCCTTCGTAATATTCACTGTCTTCACCTATTACGTCCATAGTCTGAATAAGTCCTGCATACACCCAGCCATTTCCTCTTGACCAGAATACTTTTTTTCCGTTTTTCGAGAGCATCTGATCAGGTGTGTATTTCATATCACGGTACCACAGATGTTCTTCCTTGTCATAATAACCTCTCGGGTCAATGCAATATGAATAAAGTGCATGACCTTTCTTGGCATAGCGGTCATCATTTTTAAGTGCAGCCACTCTGTGATAGAGTGCAAGTCCCATATGTATTGCATCCACCCACCACCAGTAATCGTTATGCTCGTCGTTGATTGTGAAATCAAGTATTCGCTGTACGTCATCAAAATTTACTTTCTCAGGAACAAATTCCATAAGGTCAAGATATGTCTGACCGCAATAAACATGGTCCGCATGAATATGACGGTATTCCTCCGCTGTTTCATACTTCCACGGCAGCTTTCCCTCAACCGTAAAATGGTTAATCAATACGTCACGTGCATACTCGACACTCAGACGTGCTGACCAGTTATTATTTTCACACCATTCAACAACAGTATCAAGGTATTCTTTCTTTCCTGTAATTTTATATGCTTCAAGACAACCTCTGAAATAACATGCTGTGTTCCATCTCTGTTGAGCCTTTTGCGGTTCTTCTTTCAGAAATCTGTCGTTTACTTTAATCAAATTTTCTAAAGTCTCATTAATAGTCATCTCTTAAACAACTCCTTTCGCAAGTCTACACTATAATTTTATCATTACCTATATGTCAAATCAAGTATCAAAAAATATCCTCAAGTATCATTT
>JAXJRQ010000024.1:0-3229 GCA_036310525.1 Clostridia bacterium | reverse complement strand
ATTTTATGGTGGGAGTTACAGGGCTCGAACCTGTGACCCTCTGCTTGTAAGGCAGATGCTCTCCCAGCTGAGCTAAACTCCCATACAGGTTGACACTAAAATGGTCGGGATGACAGGATTCGAACCTGCGGCCCTCTGGTCCCAAACCAGATGCGCTACCAAACTGCGCTACATCCCGTAGTTCAAATTAGTCATCATTGTCAAACGACTTGTATATGATACCACATGTTTTCGCATTTGTAAACACCCATATATCATTATTTTTGACGTTTTTTATTTTATTATCTCTGTTTTTCTCTTATTTTCTTTGTTTTTCTATGTTTTTTATATTTTTTAAAATTTTTATTAAAGTATATCCCACAAGAAAAATACCGGCATATCCACACAAGCGATACACCTTATCAATCAGGTTGGAAAACCCTGCACCGCTAAAGAACAAACCGCAGCCGAGAACAATACTCAAAGCCAGAATTCTGCCTGTACGTGCACTCATAATGTTTATACAGCTGATACCGTTTGAAACAGCAGTAGACAAAAGCGCCGCAAGCAAAAGCACACTGTATATCAGAGTAATTACTTTATTTTGGCGCATTGCCATTGTGAGCATAGGAATTTCGCCGAGATTTATTTTTCCGTAATACATCGCAAGCACAAACCACATCAGAATCATCATAAAAAACATCGCACATGCGCTTACAATCCCAACAGACACAGCATCGGAGCGTGTTTTAAGCCGACGGCTGAGCGGCACAAGCACGCACGGTGCAGTAATCATATTATATCCTGCATAGCTAAGCGACGAAACAGCCGTATGCACAGCTGAAAACGTCTGATGCTCTCTGTACGTGATAATATACAGGCATACCGTAATTATTCCTACTACAATCACCGCCCCCAAAACAGCATTAAACTCCATTGCACTGTCTGTTCCCGTCAAAAAAATCACAAAGCCTGATGCGCATATAGCAAGAATTCCCCATTTAATATCCCATCCGAACAACGCATACCCCATCTCTCCACAACCCGAAGCCATAACACAAAATACGGCAAGCGAAAAAATCAGAGTAACCGCACGTGTGACAAAGGCAAATTTTTTGCCTGTACATTTTCCGAGGAAATTATTATAGTCATATTCCCTCTCACCAACGCACCACGCACACACCGCCACCGCAACAGTGCCGAATATCAGCGATACCCCCAAAACGCCCAAAATGCTCATTTTACCGTACTTTACAAAAAAGCTTATGATTTCCTGTCCGGAAGCAAATCCGGCACCCACAAGCGCCGCAACGTACGAAAAAGCCACAATAAACACATTTAGCATCAATTCCACCCCAAAATTTCTGTTTATTAAAATATATGCAAAAAAAGATACCGTATGAACAAATCATACGGTATCTTTCATCGGACAAAATCCTTACTTTTCAATTTTCACGATTGTAAACTCAATAGTGCCGCCCGGTGTATTTGCCGAAACAGTATCGCCAACTACATGATTGAGACATGCCGCACCGATAGGTGATTCATGCGAAAGCTTGTTCTTGTAGGGATCAGCTTCTGAAGTTCCTACAATCTGATAAACCTGTTCCTCACCGAAAATCGAAAGAGTCACTTTTTTGCCTACTGTAACAGTGTCATCGTTGTCATCTTCTGCAATTACAGCAAACTTGAGCATGTATTCTATCTCACTGATTCTCGCTTCAACCTCTGCCTGTTCATCTTTTGCTGCATCGTATTCTGCGTTTTCTGAAAGGTCACCGAATGAACGAGCTTCTTTAATCTTTTCTGACACCTCTTTACGTGTCACATTCTTCAAGTGTTCAAGTTCCGCCTGAAGCTCTGCCTTTCCTTCTTTAGTCAATACAACTTCTTTAGTCTCTGCCATTTAATTTCTTCTTCCCTTCTGAATTATCTATTTATAGTTTATCCACGATGCCCATAAGAGCTATTATATAATTTTTATGCAAAAAAGTCAAGTTTATGCCTGATTTAAGTGAATATTTTTTATTTTTTTGGTCAATCTACCCATGAAAGGATGTGTTTTATGTGAATGATACACAATTACAGCAGGATTTTTATAAGCGGTACGGAATTTCAAAAAACAGGGTCAGTTTTTCTAAAACGGGACTATTATGTAATCTTATCGGGGATAGTCAAATAAAAGATTTTCCGTTCATTTCCTGCACTCTTTCAATGTGCATCCGCACAATGGGACGCAGACTTGACAACAAGCTTGTCAGACTCGAAAACACACAAACAGGTACGTACGACATTTACCGTCTTGATGAGCTACCCAATAAGGGAAATGAGATAAATAAAATCCTGAAAAAGTTTACATCATACACCACATTCGGCGCTGAAATTCTTTACGATTCAACTATTCCTGAAAGCTTCAACAACGAAACCGCATTTAACATAACTCTTGTAAATTCACTTATGAAAACCATCCCAAAAGAGCTTAATATACGACAAAAAGCCTCGTTTTTCGGCTCTGAATATTTTTCAGAATATGTAGCATTACTCAATTCAAAAAAGGGCTGGTGTACGCTTGTACAAGGCTCACGTTGCGAGCAACTGCCCTTTCCGCTTACCGGCTATAAAATTCTGATGATACGCACACGACTTAAAAACAGTCCGCAAAAAAGTATTGATATTAAAAAGGAAACAGATGCCATAAAGCGAATATATCCGCATGTTGTTTCTGTAAACGACATCACGGAAGAAATGCTCTCTAATCCCGCACTGAAGCTTAATAACTCCGAGCTTAACCGAATACGGTTTCTTGTACTTGAAAGGGAATTTGTAAGTATTGCAAGGGCATGTCTTAAAGCATGCAATACCGAAAAATTTGCAGATATAATGAATCGCTCCGAGGACTGCTTCAGACAGTTATGCGCCAATGATGAAAAAGCACGGTTTACTGTTGATGTGTTGCGTGATGTCGGGGAGTGTATTTGTGCAAAACAACAGCGTGACGCAGTTATTGCAATTGTAAAAGAAAAAAGCGCCGATAATACAGTTAATCTGCTTCGTTACAGCTTTTCGGCAGCTTTCGGATATGAACCGTCCGTATGTATATGTGACACATGCGGTACGGAATGATATGGTTATAAATTGTAATTTATCGGGATGATTTTTACAAGTGCAAACAATCGAGCGGAAGGCCCCTTTGTGTAAAGGGGGCTGGCGCCGTAGGCGACTGGGGGATTGTAAAATCAGCATTATCGCT
>JAXJRQ010000023.1:0-1608 GCA_036310525.1 Clostridia bacterium | reverse complement strand
ATGCTGAACCTCGTCAAATACGTTTTCATCTATTATAACGAGATGCTCAAGCTTTGGTGATGTCGTTTCTCCGGCTACATAATATCCGCAGTACAGTTTGTTTTTCAAAATACGATTTATCGTATTGCATTGAAACTCACTGCCACTTCTTGTCCTCACTCCGAGTTTATTGAGGTAATCAGCCATTCTGTATGAGCCGTATCCCTCGTTGAGCGTCTTGTTGAATATCATCTTGACATATTCAGCCTCCTGCGGATCAACCTCTAAATCCTTTACGGGCTGTCCTTTCTTATTCACACGGCCTCTGTTCACCGCTCTGTATCCGAGTGGTGTTGCTCCGCCGTGATATATGCCCTCTGCCGTAAGCTGTGCCATTCTTGTTTTCAGTCGCATTGATGTCTTAACACTCTCGCCGTTCGCCTGCCAATAGCGTATATAATTGAGTAGCTTATCGGTATGATTTTCAAACTGCTGTTGTCCCTCCTGCGTACTCCATACCTCTATTCCCTGTTTTGCAAACCACTCAACAACAAACGGTGTTTCATCGTCACGTCTGCCCAAACGGTCGAACATATATACAAGCAAAACATCAAACTCATGCTTGAGTGCCGCCTCCTTTAAGTCCTGAATAGCGTCCCTGTCGTTTGCGGATACCTTAAAGCCTGATACGCCTTTCTCATAAAATTCCTTTTTGATAATCCAATCCTTTTCTTCCGCAAATTCATGACAGGCAATCTTCTGCATCGGTATATCGTCCTTTGCTTTGTCAACCTGTTTCTTCGTTGACACCCTGTATAAGCAATAAGCATTTTTCATGGTAGTGTTTCTCCTTCACATAATTTTTGATTATGCAAAGCCATTGTATTAAGTTTTCAATGTTCATTTTCTGCATATATTTTATTATATGCGAACACACTTTGTCAAATTTGGCTCTGCATTTTTGCATATAAAAAAGCGATCGGTTCACTTTTATCCAATCGCTTTAATTATTCTAATGTTTAAATATCCATATTATATAATCAGTCTTTCATTCACATGTTTCTTCCAATATATAATTAAATTCTTCAATCCATTTAGTGTCATCATTTTCAAGGCATTTAATTAAAAGTCCAAAATTACTGCTGTTTATTTCATCATCTTTTTCAGATAGTAATAATAATCTTTCCTTTAGTAACTTATAATTATCCGCATCAATACTCTTAAACAAAATTGCTCTTTGCTCTTTTTTCGCTTTATAATTCTCTATATCTGTGTATTGTTTAATTATATCAGCATTTATTTTTTTTGCATTTGATTTCAATTTCAACGCATCCCAATGCAAACAAATAATTTGCAAAGTGCATGGA
Source organism: Clostridia bacterium (assembly GCA_036310525.1). Classification (GTDB taxonomy): domain Bacteria; phylum Bacillota; class Clostridia; order UBA1381; family UBA1381; genus UBA4716. The sequence continues at coordinate 262 of JAXJRQ010000023.1, read as the reverse complement.
TTGCCGAAAATAACTATATGTTTAGAAGCACCCGCAATTCCATGAAATGAATCTATCTTTTGTTTTATATCCTCATATTACTCATACGGCTTTTTATCAGTATCGCAAAAGACAAATATGTATTCATATGAATCCTCCTGATATTCATTCTGATACCGCGCCGGAATATTACCATTCCCATCTGCATTAATACATTTCACATCATAAATATCATTCCATACATTTAATGATTTCAGTCTTTCAATGTAGTCATATTCCTCAT
>JAXJRQ010000022.1:0-8803 GCA_036310525.1 Clostridia bacterium | reverse complement strand
GTATGGAATATGAATACACGGATGATAAAAATGTACTTACTCTTGTCATCTCACTAAGTTAGGAGGAGATTTTAATTGAAATCAAATATTTGTAAATTAAACAAAGATTTAACCTGCCTCGAAGCAGTTCTTGCCGAGGTAGAAAAAGTAACTACATACAACGCTCTTGAAGATAAAAAAGCATTAAGGATTCGTCTTTTGGCAGAAGAACTTTGCGGAATGCTTCCCGGACTTGTAGAAAACTTCAGCGGAGAGTTCTGGGCAGAAAATGAAGGCGATAATTACGAGCTTCATGTAGAACTTAAGGCAGATGATATGAGCATTGATTTAAGAGATGAACTTATCTCTGTTTCAAAATCAGGCAAAAATGCTGCAGCAAAAGGTATTATGGGTAAAATCAGAGCAGTTGCGGAAACGATGCTTCTTGCTGCATCTGATCCAACTCTTCAGGCGCTCCCTGCAGGAGAGTTTTATGATTATCACGGCTATAATATGGGCTTTGGATATATTGATCCAACAATTGCTGTTGAAGCAGGATATATATACTCATGGTCGCTGTTTAATTATAAAACAGCAGTTGAAGAGAAAGAAGACGAATATGCAGAACTTGAGCGTTCTATCGTTGCAAAGCTTGCAGACGATATTATCGTAGGTGTTCGCGGAAAGAATGTTGAAATTGTGGTTAAAAAGTCATTTGGACCCGTTTATGATTTCATCAACAGAAAGTAATAAAAAACTATTAAAGGCACTCCAAATGGAGTGCCTTTGGTGTGTCTAACGATATATTATGACATTTAAAGATACCCATATCAAATTATGATACACCTTAAACAAAGAAAAGGACTTTTGAAAAAACTTCGTAGACTTATGATATCTTCTGTGGTATGTTTGTGTTGCCGAAAAGGTAAATACAAATTTAGGAGATGAAATTTTATGAAGAAGAAAGTATTATGTACGGCACTGGCAGTAACTATACTGCTAACACAGACGGCATCGGCGGCACCTTGGTGGCTCAGTAAATACCGAGTAACCTTCGACAACGAACTCGGCATAATGGGAGATGTAACCTTACAATTCGCATCGGATGGCGGAAGCTTTATCAGACCAATAACCAAAAGATACGGCGAGAGCATCAGCCTTGAAAATTATGTTCCAACAAAATATGGTTACACATTCAAAGGATGGTTTACCGATCCACGAACTAAACAGAATCAGGTAACAATATTCAAATTCACCAAAACTGATGTTCTCTATGCAAAATGGGAAAAGAATCCGGAAGAACCCATAAATCCAAATGACGAAATCATGGCAAAGGATACCTGCTACCTCACAGACGAGGAAACACAAATACGAAATGAAATCATAAAAGAAAAGAATAAGACCTACATCGAAGGTTTCGGCTGTGTAGCTCCGTGTAAAACAAAAACCATCATCGTAGACTCGGACGGCGACATAAACAAAATGGTAGGTACAATGGAATAAACCCCTATATAAACGAATTGAGGTTACGAATAAAATGTATGCGTAACCTCTCTTGAATTCAATGATTAACTTTAATGGAATTATACACTAAACACGGTAATATGTCAATAAAATTACTGTTATTTGTCTTTTGGAAAATTGATGCTTTTTATTCGCAAAAACGCTTGACTTGTGCCGAGCTTTACGGTATTGTTTGTGTTGCCAAAAAGGTAATACGTAATAAAGGATGTGAGATAATGCGTAAGAAGCTACTTACAAACGGAAATGTGTTCAAAAGAACAGACGGTCGTTGGGGCGGTGTCGTGTGGTATATGGACGAGCAAGGCGAACGCAAAAGGAAATCCTTCTCAGGAACTACCAAGCAGGAAGCTAACAAGAAGATAACCGCCTACATAGCAGAATTCGAAAAAGCTATCGAGGATACAGATGAAAGCAAGAAACTGCTAAAAGATAGCCTGCAGAATTGGCTCGAAACAGTAAAATTCCCATCGGTCGAGCAAACAAGCTACGACAGACTTGAAGGAACAGCAAGATGCCAAATCTACCCACTGCTCGGCGATAAGGTGGTCGGTGATATAACCCCTGCCGATGTCAAGGCGGTGCTAAATCACTGGATGTATCTCGGAAGGTCATACTCACTGGTAAAGAAAGCATATGTACTCCTAAACGAATACTACAGAAACCTATTCGTAGAAGAACGGATACATAAGAATCCCATGGACAATGTGGAGATGATGAAAAAAGCAAACTTCCTCTCAGCACAAGGAAAGGAAGACCTCCCAGAATGCGAAACCATCGAAGTCTTCACAGATGAGGAACTTGAAAAATTCAAAGTCGAAGCCTTCCGAACACACTCCACAGGCAACAGAGTATATCAGCAGGCAGGAGCCTTCATCCTGATGCTCAACACTGGATTGCGAACAGGCGAACTCCTCGGAGTACTAAACAGCGATATAGACCTTGAGAATAAAACAATGACAATAAGGCAGGCAGTAAAATTAGTCGACCAAAGAGATGGAACAAAGCTCATAGGAGGTAAAGTTAAAAAAGTAGGCAAAACAAAAACCACCACAAGCAAACGAGTCGTACCGCTAAATAACACGGCAATAGAAATGATACACGATCTGCGGAAAGAATTCTACTTCGGCGAAGACACTCCGCTGGTGTGTGACGCAAACGGCGACTATGCAAACCCAACCAACTTGCGAAAACGACTATATAGGATAGAAGATGCTGCAGGGATAGAAACGAAAGGACTCCATGCATTCAGACACACCTTTGCCACCAAGCTAATCAACGGAACAAAGTGTGCTGACGGAAGCATAAAAACACTAAACATAAAAGCGGTAGCCGATATCCTCGGACACACCACTACCGAGATAACCGAAAGGTACTATGTAAAGAAGGATAACTCAAGGCTGACCGGAATCACGGACGGATTCGAGATATGACGGAATCGCAAAATAGAATACCCCTGAGAATGCAATTAAGTCACTCTCAGGGGTATCAAAATTTGATACGCATAAACAAAGAAAAGGGATTTTAATTTTGGGTAAAAAATATCTGCGAGAATTGAAAAATATTCTTGCAGAATTGTTCTCTATAACCGAAATAGACAGAATTGCCGAAATCAAGTGATGCTAAAATGATGATGTAGCAGACGGAATGTTTGAAAACAGAACACACCGGATGAGAAATTGATGCTCATTTTTAGCGAAATGAATGAAAGTTTAAAACAGCAGAACAAACAAAGAAATGGCTTAAACACAGAGTTTAAGCCATTTCTTAGTGGCAGGGGTAGAAGGACTCGAACCCTCAAGAACGGTTTTGGAGACCGGCATGTTACCATTACATCATACCCCTATCTATTAACAACTACCCAAATATTTTACTATAAAAATACGTAAATGTCAATACCTTTTTTGCAATTTTTTGCAAAAAGAGAAAAATAGTTATTTTAATATGAAGCATATATAAATATGGGAGCGAAAGACTCGCTCCCATAAGGTGTTTATTTATATTCGAGCATATAACCTTTTGCCTGATGTGCTTCAATAAGTTCGTCGCACATTTTAACAATGTCCTCTACAGAAAGCTCTGCCGCTGTATGCGGGTCAAGCATCGCCGCTCTGTATATGTCCTCTCTCTTCTTTGAAACAGCCGCTTCAATAGTCATCAGCTGAGGATTGATATTAGTCTGATTCATTGCAGCAAGCTGCACCGGCAAATCGCCCACAAAAGTAGGATGAATGCCTGTGCCGTCAACCATACATGGAACTTCTACGCATGCATTTTGAGGCAGATTTGTTATCAGTCCGTTATTTAAAACATTACCGCCGATTTTGTATGGAGTATCTGTGAGCATTGCCTCTATAATGTATGATGCATATTCTTTACTTCTTTCATTATGCTCAATCTTTCCGCCGTTAAATAGTTCTTCCTTCTGCTTCTGCCAGCCTTCAATCTGATTTATACAGCGTCTGGGATATTCATCAAGCGGAATATTATATTTTTCAATTAATTCGGGATACTTTGACTTTATGTAGAACGGATTGTATTCGGCATTATGTTCACTGCTTTCGGTGCAGTAATAACCAAGATATTTAATATAATCAAATCTTACCATATCATTATGCTTTTCTGCAGCATTTTTTGCGGCGGCTTTTTCTTTGATAAGCGGATAGAGGTCGTTACCTTTTAAATCTTTAATTTCAAGCAGCCATGCCATGTGGTTGATACCGGCAATTTTATCAATAAAACCGTCTGTTTCAATATTGAGATTTTCAAGCAAGCCTTTTGAACATACCTGAACACTGTGGCAGAGTCCGATGGTCTTTACATTGGTGTATCTTTGCATATATCCCGTAAGCATTGCCATCGGGTTTGTGTAATTTAAAAACCATGCATCGGGACATACTTCTTCAATATCACGGGCAAAATCGTCAAGAATTGGAATTGTTCTTAATGCACGCATGATACCGCCTATACCCAATGTATCGCCTATAGTCTGTAACAGACCGTATTTTTTGGGGATTTCAAAGTCAATGATTGTACAGGGGTCATATCCGCCGACCTGAATTGCATTGATGATAAAATCAGCACTGCGAAGAGCAGCTTTTCTGTTTTCAACTCCTAAAAACTTGTTAATAGTAGCTCTACTGTCGTTATTGTTTTCATTGATAGCACTTATAAGTGCATAGCTTTCGTCGAGTCTGTCTGCGTCAATGTCATAAAGGGCAATTTCCATGTCCTTGCATACATCTGTAAGCATACAGTCTCCGAGGGTATTCTTTGCAAAAATGGTGCTTCCTGCACCCATGAATGTAATTTTCATAATTATCATTCCTTTCTTGTGATTGATAAGATGATTATATCATATTTTGTGTATATGTAAATGACAAAATGCTTGCAAAAGTTGTTAAAATGTGATATTATTATTTTGCGAAAAATCACTTCATGACATGAAAAGAGGGGAGAGTATGGCGGATTTTTTTGCAAAGTATTCAACCGAAAGGGAATTTAACGATTTTCAGTTGACAGATTATGGTGTTCAAAACTGTACATCAGGACACAGTTTTGGACCGAATATACGTGATTATCATCTGATACACTTTGTAACAAAGGGAACGGGAAAGTTTTGTATAAATAAAAAGGAATATTTGATTAAAAAGGATGAATTATTTTACATACCGCCGGGGGTAGTTACGTTTTATCAGGCGGATACGGAAAATCCGTGGTCATATACATGGATTGGTATACGAGGCGTGGCGTTGCCTAAATATTTGTCGGGTATAGATTTATCGGCTGAAAAGCCGGTATTAAAATACTCGCAGAGCTTGTTTGAGACGCTTATTGATATAATAGATACGGCAGAAAAGTATGGATTTAACTCACTAAGAACAACAGGACTTCTTTATATATTTACTGATAAGCTGATACAGTGTGCCGAGCCTAAGGAAACGTACAAAACCAATCAGCAGATATATGCGGAAGCCGCTGTAAAGTACATACATGAAAATATATATAATGGGGTAGGGGTTAATGAAGTTGCAGAAAAGCTTGGAATTGACCGCAGTTATTTTTGCAATGTGTTTAAGAAGTTTTTCGCACAGACTCCTCAGGAATATATCATAGCTCTTAAGATGGATAAAGCCAAGTTGTTTTTAATGGATGAAAATAACGAAATAAAGCATATTTCATCAGCACTCGGATACGACAATCCAACTGTGTTTTCACATGCGTTTAAAAACAGTACAGGAATGAGTCCGAGAGAATGGCGTAATCAAAATCTATTGTAGAATAAAAAAAAGGTATGTTGCGATGCAACATACCTTTCTCATTTCATTATTTCTTAGCTTTTCTCTGTGCTGCAGCTTCTGCCTTAGCCTTAATGCTTGATTCTTTCCAGGTTGCCCAGAAAGTACTTGCAATAAACATTGAAGTGTAAGCACCGATAATGATACCTACGATAAGGGGAAGAGCAAATTCCTTGATTGCATTTACACCTAAGATGTAAATCAATACGATAGTGATAAGCGTTGTGATTGTTGAGTTGATTGTTCTGCCGAATGTTTCAGAGATACTTCTGTCAACAAGCTTAGCAACTGTTTCGTCTTTTCTGCGACCCTTCATATTTTCACGGATACGGTCAAAAATGACGATTGTATTGTTGATTGAATAACCTACGACTGTAAGCATAGCCGCAATGAATGTTGTATTAAGAGCAATGTTTGTGATTGCATAAACAGCAGCCATAACAACAACGTTGATTGCAAGAGCGATAACAGCCATAACAGCGCTTCTCCACTCAAATCTTATAGCAATGTAAGCAAGTATGCAGAGGATAGCAACAAGTGTGTAAACAAGAGCTTTTCTCTGAACTTCCATACCAAAGCTTGCTGAAGCTGTTGAAACTGAGATAGGTTCAAGGTCTTCGCTAAGACCGTACTTTTCTTTAAGAATGTTAAGTACATTCTCAGTTGCAGCGGCGTTATCTTCAGTATCCTGAATCTTGATAACAGCCTGAGTAGTGCTTGTACCTGATTTCTGAACAGCTGCTGAAAGACCTAATTCGTCCATAACAGCCTTTGAAATATCATCATTATTAAATTCCTGACCGAGTTCAACCTGCATTCTTGTACCGCCGAGGAATTCAACGTCAAAGTTAAATCCGCCGTGTACAACATACATTACGATACCCAATACAATGATAAGTGCAGGTATAATAACAAACATCCATCTGTTTTTAGTAAAATTCTTAGTATTCATTATTCTTCTGCACCTCCCTTAACCTTTGCAACTTTATAAAATTTGCTTCTGCTCTGTATGCCGATATTAACGAGCTGCTTTAACAGGAACTTTGTTACAACGATAGCAGTGAACATTGAAAGAACAACACCAATACCCAAAGTTGTTGCAAAGCCGGTAACAGTACCGATACCTGAGAGATAAAGAACAACACATGAAATAATTGTTGTTACGTTTGAGTCAAGGATAGCTGAGAAAGCCTTGTTAAAGCCTGCTTCAACAGAAGCCTTGATGCTCTTGCCAAGCTTTAATTCTTCCTTCATACGTTCAAATATGATACAGTCAGCGTCAACCGCCATACCGATTGAAAGAACGATACCTGCTATACCTGAAAGGCTCAGGTTGATGTGGAATGCACCGAGAACAAGAACGATGATACCAACATAGAACAGCAAAGCGATGTCAGCAATAAGACCGGGAAGACGGTACATAACAACCATGAAAATCATGATAAGAATGATACCGATAGCTGCAGCAAGTAAGCTTGTGGGAAGTGCGTTTGCACCAAGCTCTGCACCTACAGTTTCCTGGTTAGCAACTACGAGGTTGAAGGGGAGCTGACCTGATTTAATCTGGTTAGCGAGTTCCTGAGCTGCTTCGGGAGTGAAATCACCTGTGATTACACATGAATCGCTGTTGATTTCTTCTGAAACTCTGGGGCTTGAAACTACTGCGTCATCCATCATGATAGCGATGTAGTTTTTGCCTTCTGAAGCCTTTGAAGCGGCTGTTCTTGTAGCGTCTGCAAACTTCTGCTTAGCTTCAGCATTGAACTCAACCTGAACGAATGCCTGTGAAGGACCGTTTTCAGTTGTGGGACCGTACTGATATGAAGCATCCTTGATGTCGGTTGCACCGTCAAGAACAGTGTTGCCGTCTGCATCCTGGAATGTAAGCTTAGCCATTTTACCCAAAAGGTCAGCTGCTTCATCTGTTTCGTAAACTGACGGAATTTCAACAGTGATTTTTCCGCCTTCACTCTTTGATATACGTGATTCAGTATATCCTGCGTTGTTAAGACGAGTCTGAAGAATTGTTTCAACAGTGCTCATCTGTGCGTCTGTGGGATCGCCTTCTGTTTCAGCCTGGAATGTAATTACAGAACCGCCTGCAAGGTCGATACCCTTTTTGATACCCTGGTCGCTGAATGCGCCGCCCCATGAAAATCCTGCAACATTGAAGCCTAAAAGGGCAACGTAGTTAAGGATAAGAGCGATAGCAATGCAGAAACAAAGAGTAACAATGCTTTTTTTCTTCATTTGCTTTTCATCCTTTCCGGGGTTATACACTATAACCCATTTTAATATAAAATAGCATAAAGATATTATACAGCGAATAGGCATTTTAGTCAAGTCTTTTTTATATTACGTTTACATTAAAAAAATACATTTAAAAATAATTTTTCTATGTATTGACGATAATAATAAAATAGGATAAAATATAGTAATAATAAATCAATGGAGAAAATAATGGATAGAAAAGAACGGATTTTAGCATATATAACCTCAAAGGAATATATACCATTAAAATATGAAGAACTGAAAATTGTGCTTGACGTACCTGAAGAAGCGGACGCTGAATTTTCGATGATTTTGTCTAAGCTTTGCCGTGAAGGAAAAATATGTCTTACAAAAAAGGACAGATATGCACCTGTCGGAAAAAGCACAAACAGCGTGAGCGGAGTTTTACGGTGCAGTGCAAAGGGATTTTTCGGCTTTGTTATATGTGATGATGAAGCAATGGAGGATATTTTTGTTTCGGGTGATGAAATGCATGGTGCGCTCGACGGCGACCGTGTAATTGTGAAAATTCTTTCGGGTGATGCAAGGGATGCGCATAAAAACGGGCGCATTACGAAAATTATTGAGCGTGCAAATAAAACCGTTGTCGGTGTTGCAATTTCACGTAAGAAAGGTGTTCTTTGCGTGCAGGCGGACAACCGCAAAATTTATGAGCTTATACGCATAAATGAAGAAAATTCAATGGAAGCGATAATAGGCGACCGTGTGGCGGT
>JAXJRQ010000021.1:0-26916 GCA_036310525.1 Clostridia bacterium | reverse complement strand
GGTATATAGTATCCGCACTGCTTGCTCCCACACCTTCTGTGATACTGTCACCAAGAAAATTTATTTTTAAACCCTCAAGCTTCATATTGAATACCCTCCTTTATATAAATGCAAAATGCAAAATTATTTGTTGGTTTTTGCATTTACTATTATAATATATATTTCTTTTTGTGTCAATTATTGTATTCTGAAAAACAGTAATAAACTGACATGCAAAAAATAAACTGACATATGATATTTTCTTGAATTAACAAAAAAAGCGGTGTATGATGTATATATAGAACTACAAACGAAAGGAAAATCAAAATGGCAGAAAAAAAGGTATTTTTATCTGATAAATATAAAGTAAAGGTAACGTACAAAAACGGCGAAACAAAACAGCTTCCCGTATACGTTACGCTTGAGGAAAACGAAAAGGGTAACTGGAACGAGCTTCCCAAGGATATTTATGAAAAATACGACGGATTTCATCATGTAACGAATGCGGTAAAAACGTATTTTGTCACATTTGAAGCAGAGGAAAGCGTCAAAATGGACGTGGAAATGCCCGAAGGCACCGAATATGCTGTTACAAAACCACGCTCATGCAATATTAAAGCCGAAGTGAAAAACAACACCACACAGCTTATAGTAAATCCCGGACAATTTTTCATGATAGAACCAAACGGCGAATTTTTTGGTGCACTTCATATATTCTGCAACAGAAAAAAACCTTTTCCCGAGGGCAGAAAAAATAAAATCATATTCAAAGAGGGCATACATACCGCCGAGAACTGCGAATATATCCGCATAGATGAGCATGGTGCACCCGTTATGGACAATATCCCCGACGATACTTTAATTTACCTTAGCGACGGCGCTGTTGTAAATGCTTCAATTGTTTTAAAAGGAGTAAAGCATGTTACAGTTGCAGGTACGGGAATATTAAGCACGATTGACAGAAGCTATGGTGCTGAGGACGATTTCAATCTTGATGTATTGTGGGGCGGATTCAGATACTATGCGGTGCCCAATATACTTATCCGGAGCGGATGCAGTGATATTGTTATTGAAGATGTTATTTTAAGCTGTGAGTTCAGAGGTATCACCATCCGAAACAGTGACGCTGTTACGATAAGAGATATAAAGGTGTTCGCATCTGCCGTTAACGGCGACGGAATAAACTGCTACAATACACGTCATATGCTTGTCGAAGGCTGTTACATACGCAGTTCGGACGACTGTTTCTGCATGTATAATGCCTGTGACTCAATCCCAACGCTTTTTGACGAAGGCTTTGAAGAGGTATGCTCTGTCTGCACGGATGCCGAGGTCAGAAACTGCATTATGAGCAGTAACGCAAGACCGTTTGTTATCGGCGGACACGCAACATGTGAAACAAAGCCGAGATGTCTTATGGAGAATATATATATTCACGACTGCGAAATTCCCGAAACCCCACGTGCACTTTTCAGCAAGGACTACGAGCATGGCAGATACTGGGGCGGTATGATGAGAATTTTGTCGCAGAGCGAACAGATTGTGAGAAATATCAGATTTGAAAATATGACAATTGATGTTTCAGAGGGTTCACTGAGCCAGATGGCGCATATCTGCGTGCGTTCTGATGATGAAGCCTCGTATAGCGAGAGTAAAGGCTACAGAATTGAAAATGTAAGCTTTAAAAATATAAACGTAATCGGCGACTGCGAAAATATCATACAGCCTGCCATTAAATGCCGTGAAAAGGCGTCTGATAATGATAATTGCGGTGTTGACGGGGTTTTATATGAAAATTTTGTTGTCGGCGGTAAAAAACTGACCATTGATGATATACTCATCGAAGGCCCTGTTACGAATATTACAGTTAAATAATAAAAAAAGGATGTATAAAAATGCACCGACCGTTCAATGGCTTAAAATCTGTGTTTTTATGCCATTGAACTACGAACGAAACTCACCACTCGACGTACCTTTCAGCACGTTTGGCTTTGCCAAACGTCAGCTACGCTGCCCGACTGTCTTGTCGGTGCATATACGCCGTCGGGCACTGGTATTATGCGAAAATTCGCATAATACTTCGTTTCGTCCGTTCTGCACTGTTTTTCTGCATCCTCAGTTAACTTTTTCTACATTCTCTTTTTCTATTAGGAAATCCCTGCTTTTTTGTTGCAATTTTTATAATCCCAATATATTCTTATGATGTCCAATATCAAGTAATAAAATAATAATTCCATTCTCATATTTCCACAAAATGCGTATATCCATATTGACACTCATTTCAAATACGTTATCTAATCCCTGCACTTTTTTTGTACGCAAAGAAGGATAAAACGGATTTTGAACAAATAGTTTTAATTTGTTTGCAACCAGCTTTTGCTCTTGACTTGTCAGAGATTTTAGATTTTTTTCAAATTCTTTTGTATACTTTAATTTATACATTATTAATATCTATCCCCATATCTGCAAACATGTTTTCTACATTGTCGAAGCTTTCCTGTGCTGAAAGCTCTTTTTCGGAGTCCTTTATCAATTTTGCAATTTTTAATAATTTGTCCTTTGGATATACTACAACCGGACAAAGAAAAATGCCTCCGTCTTTTTCTACAATGTCAAATTTATCACCTTCGGAAATTCCTAACCTTTTAATAATTTCTGACGGTATAGTTATTTGAGAACGACCTCTGATTTCAGCTAACATCTTTAATCACTCCTCTTAAATTCTGAATTTCTGATTTTCTTACAATATTATTATATGCATTTCTTTTAAAAAAGTCAATATTATTTTTTAAAAAACCTATTGACAAGCAAAACATTCCATGCTATACTAACTGTACTACTACAGATAATACAGTTGTAAAAGAGAGGTGAGTACATGATAAAGCTGGACTACAAAGACGGACGAAGTCTGCACGAGCAGATAGAAGCAGGCATACGGGAGCTGATAATAAACGGAATAATGGCAGAAAATGACCGATTGCCGTCGGTGAGGGAGCTGTCTTTAAGTCTTACAGTAAACCCCAATACCGTGCAAAAGGCATATAAACAGCTTGAAGCGGACGGATTTATTTACAGCATAAAGGGTAAGGGAAATTTTGTCGCACCTGTTGCAAAGGAGGACAACGGCGAAAGAATAAAGGAGCTGTATGATGCTCTTGAAGCTTCGGCGAAGGAGCTTATGTTCCTCGGACAGAGCTGTGATGAAATCAATGCATTTTTAGAAAAAATATATTCCGACAAAACGGGAAAGGAATGAATAATATGATTAAGGTTTCAAACGTCACGAAATATTTTGATGACTTTAAGGTTCTTGATGATTTTTCGCTTCATGTGCGCAAGGGAACAATATACGGACTTGTAGGCCCGAACGGCGCAGGAAAAACGACAATCATTAACCATATAAACGGCGTTTTAAAGCCTGATAGCGGAAAAATAACCGTAGACGGCGAGCCTGTTTTTGAAAACTGTACAGTTAAGGAGCGGATTTTAAATATAGCCGACGACTGGTTTTTCTACAGTACATATACCATAAAGGAAATGGCGAAATTTTACGAAAGCGTGTATCCGTCATTTAACCGTGAGCGCTACGAAAAGCTCAGACAGGTGTTTAAAATGGACGAAAAGCGCCAGATACGCAAGCTTTCAAAGGGCATGAAAAAGCAGGTTGCGTTCTGGCTGAGTCTTTGTGCCATGCCCGATGTGCTTATTCTCGACGAACCGCTTGACGGACTTGACCCCGTAATGCGTAAGCAGGTTTTAAACCTTGTGATTGCAGATGTTGCGGATCGTGAAATGACGGTGCTTGTATCGTCGCATAATCTGCGTGAGCTTGAGGATATATGCGACTGGGTCGGAATTATCCATAACGGACGAATGATTATTGAAAAGCCTCTTGATGATTTAAAGGGTTCTGTTTTCAAGTATCAGGCGGCGTTTAATGAGGATAAGGAAGATGAAATACGTGCTATGTCGGACGTTTTGCACGTTTCACGCACAGGCTCGGTGTACAATATAATAGTACGTGGCGATATGCGTGAATGGGACGGTAAAATGAAAGAGCTGTCGCCGATTTTATGCGAAAGAATAAATCTTACGCTTGAAGAAGTATTTATCTATGAGTTGGGAGGTTTGGGCTATGACTTTGAAAGCATCATTTTTTAATAAAGGCATATATTTATCAACACTGAAACGCTATCTCTGGGGTGCGGTTGTGTATTTTCTGGCGCTGTTCGTTTCAACGTCACTTGCGATTTTGCTTGTAGTTGACAAAACAAGCACAACGCAGTACCGCTACCTTGAAGGCTCACTCCTCTTTAACGGAGATTTTTCGGTGTTCCCCACCCTGTTTTTGATATGTGTACCCACCTTTGCGGCAGTGCTGATATTTAGGTTCATTCATTCAAAAAAGACCTCGGTATTTACGCACAGCCTGCCCACAACAAGGACGGCAAACTACATTTCGTCAACGCTTGCAGGGTTCACGCTCATGGCAGTGCCCGTAATTTTGAACGGTATAATCCTTATGATAATTTCAATGTGCGGCTACGGAAGATTTTTCGATGTTACCTCGTGCTTTGAATGGATTGGAATAAATCTGTATGCGCTCTTTATCATGTTTTCATGCGCTGTTTTTTGCGCATCAATTACGGGAAACAGCTTCGCAATGATAGGACTTAACGTTCTCATTCATGGCTTTGTTCCGCTTATGGCGGCAGGCTTTTCCGTTGTTGCGGACAAATTCCTTTACGGTTATAGTGAAAGTAATGCAATTATAAACTCGGTTATTGAATACAATTTTGTGGGCGATATTGCATCTTCACTTCTCAATTATTCGTATAAAATACCAAAATCGGGCGAAATAATTTTTAATCTCATTACGGCGGTAGTTATATATGCGCTTGCATACGTGCTTTATAAAAAACGCCGTCTTGAAAACGCCGAGGACGTTGCGGCATACAAGTGCCTTAACCCGATATATAAATATCTGGTGACGTTTCTTGCCGCACTTGCCGCATTTTCGATATTCAGCACATTTGTTGATGAACGTCCGCTGACGCTTATAATTATAGTTGCAATAATCTGCGCTGTTGTTTATTTTGCGTGTGAAATGATTCTTAAAAAGACTTTGCGTGTGTGGCCGGCGTATAAGGGATATATCGGGTTTGCTATTTTTTGCGCCGCCATAACCGTTTTCACTGCGCAGACAACCTTTTTCGGCTATGAAACACGTATCCCCAAAAAAGAGGACATAACATCTGTTGCGGTTTATAATTATTATTATGAAAAAGAACCGTTTACAGCTGATGCACAGATAATTGAAAGTGCACTGCTCACGCATAAAGAGCTTGTAAAAAAAGAAAACATAACTATTCTTGAACCGAGCCGTAATAAACCCAACGACAACACAAGAATACATATAAAATACACCTTAAATAACGGAAAAATTTTCTATAGAGTGTATACTGTGACGAGAGAAAAATGCTATGAGCTGATGAATGTTTTCTATGCCAATGAAGCCTACAAAAAGCAGTGCGAAAACATTTTCAGGATAGAGAATAATGTAATTAATGCAGGCATAAAAGGCATGAATCCTCAAAAGGAACAGCTCCCATCGCTTGTGGACGCTATGAAAAAGGATATATTGTCATTAAGCTTTGAGCAGATTTATAATAATGATATAAATTGCGGATTTTCGATTTATATTGATTATGAAACAGGAAGAGACAAAAATAATAATATCCTCACAGACCATTTCTATAAAACCATCAATAAAAACTATGTGAATACAATTTCATGGCTTAAGGAAAACGGATACTGGGAAGAGCTTATGAGAAAGGTTGAGGAAGAAAAGCAAAACGCAAAAAATTATAAAGATGAATTTGCATCAATAGATGCAGATGCAATTGACGAAATCACATCAGCAGAAGTAGTTTCATCGGTGTATTAATCAAAAAACAGAGTGTATGAAAAAAGCTATACAGACGATTTTCGTTTGTATAGCTTTTTTTGGTAATTTTTATTGACAAAATCGAATATTTAGATTATAATATAAACAGATAAAGGGCAAGACCGCAAAGCGGTTAGCCAAGAAAATAAGTTAAAATAACTGCTACATCTTGACGGGAGGAGCAGTTATTTTTTTATGGTTATTACAAGAAGTAATAAAACAATCATAAAACAAATTATGTATTCGTTTCCCATAAAACCACCCCCAATCCTTGCTGAACTCAGCAGAACAAAAAAGTGGCTAACCGCCCTCGAACTTGCCCAATATCATTGTTGGAAAAATCCAACAATGATATTTTAACATAGTCTGGAAGAAAATACAATAATTTTGTCTAAATATTGAAAATCAAAGATTTAATTTTTATTGTCATATGAATTTTTAATCGGTAACATATTGTTCATATCATCAAAGAACATAACCTTTGCATAGCCGATGGCTGTGTTGTCGGACAGTTCAAGCATCAGTTCGCTTGTGTGAGCATTACCCAATGCTGTGCCGATAAGCACGCCGTTTTTGTCATAAACTGCAAGTATCGGTGTGCCGTGTACATCATCGGGGATTTTTGCATAAACCGTATCGGCATTTTGTGCCGTTGTGACGGTGTTTTCGCATACGTATGTGATGGTGTATTTATCGGAATTTACCTTTTTCATAATAAGAGCTGTGTCGGTGCATACACCGTAGCTTGTGTTGTACTTGTGGAATACTGCAGCTTTTGTTGCAGTAACCGCAAAATCAAGCTTTTCCAGTCTCACAAGCATGTGAGTATCCAAAACCTCAATCGGAACAGCCTTTGCGGTGAGAGAATCATTAATATACACGTCATACGTGTTATCCGATGCGTTAATAAACACTGTTAATTTAAAGCTGTCGGACGGGAGTGTATATGCCGTTTCACCGATATGCATTTTGCTGTTTAAAATATCAAACAGCTTTATTTTTGTACTTCCCATATCCGCATTTACCGTACACTTTGCATCGGACGTGATTTCAAGCTGTGATGTCATGAAAAATGCCGATGCGTCGAACAAATCAAGCTCAGGCTTGTCTGTGTATATCTTTGTTTCGTTGGGCAAAATTTTTGATTTGACATTGGTGTATTTTGCAATTGATGGCGAAGTGTATGAGGATATATACGGATAAACATTATATGCATTAAAGCCGATGTTGTCATAATATGTGTCAGAGGTATAGTAAGAGCCTTTTGGTGTACTCCACACCTGACCGAAACCGAAAATAATCTGATGCAGTGAAAGTAATTCAATACTGCGGTTAAGGGTCAGTGCTTCCCCCATCACAAATTCCTCGCCGTTAATGTAAATGTCATACGTCATCTTTTCCTTGTCGGCAACAATATCAAATCTGAACCACTCGCCGTACGGAATTTTAAGCTCTCTTTCACCTGAGGCGGTTTTTAAAACCTGCTTGCCTTGTCCGTCGGAGGTTATTGCAAATAAATTCTGTGTGTCTGCCCACATGGACGAATTTTTAAACTGCAAATTTACAGTTCTGTTTGCGGAAATACCGTCGGGTGCCATTTCTGCACTCACGTGCAGATACCGTGAACTGCGTATATCATAATTTATGTTCCAGCGCCTTTGTGCCCAGCGGAATATGCCGTTTCCCGTAAGTGCTTTTGGCGAGGAGTATTTCATACATTCGTCCTGAGCCGATTTCCCCTTGATACCGTAAGCCTTAGTAAGAATATGCAATGGAGATACAGCTTCTAAGCTGTAAGGCTCAATTTTACCGCTTGCATAATTGTATCCCGTAAAATTGGCGTTGTTATCGGAAATATATTCGCCATCGGGAATAGTCCATTCGCTTATCGGGATGTTCATAAGTCCCGTTTTTGCGGCGTCCTCGTTTGCGGGCGCCATTTTAACCTCCATCACAAATTCGCCCTTGGGTGCATTTATGCTTACCACTATCTGTCTTTGTTTTTCTTTTAGGGCAGTCTGTCCGTCATAGTAATGCGAAGCGACTGCGTAGTGGTCGGGAGTGATTTTACCGCCCGGCTTTATTGAAATATTGAAATTATCTGCGCTTGTGAGCATTTCCCACTTAAGGCGTTTGCCGTTTTGCGTAAGGATAATCACGTTATCGTTTATGTATATGTCATCCGCTTCAATGTTCATGTGCCAGAGTATTTCGGCATCCTTTGTAAGAACGATTTCGTCACGTACCGTCAGACTTCGTCTGTCATCGCCCACATAAAAACCTCGCAAATAACTGCTCGCCGAACCGTAATACGGGATGTTTCCGTCCGCTGCGCCTGTGTTTGTGGTGTATGGCTCGGTCAAATCCTGAACGGCATATGCACATCTTTTTCCCGAATACATTTTAACGGGTGCAGTTGATGTCCAGTTCTGCCCTGCACTTCCGCAGCTTTGCGGATTTATAACAACGCAGTTGTGACCTTCCGTACTTGTGCGGTAAACTGACTGCTCGCCCTTTTTTACTTTCCCTGCCACCGTGTAATCTTCAGGAGTTAAGTCGTGCGCCCAGCGCTCGCCCATAATGTCGAACACAAAAGCGCCTGCGTCAAGGTGCGAATGGTACGAGTCCGTAGCACCGCCGTGTCCCGAAACGAATATACCGTCGGGGGTGTTGTATGAACCAC
The DNA here is from genome assembly GCA_036310525.1 of Clostridia bacterium. Taxonomy (GTDB): domain Bacteria; phylum Bacillota; class Clostridia; order UBA1381; family UBA1381; genus UBA4716. The sequence goes on along the minus strand of JAXJRQ010000021.1, from coordinate 18,307 downwards.
GTATGGTGAACGTGTCAACTGTGCGTGTGAAAATATCAAGCGGCAGTGCGACTGAATTACCTGTGGTTTTTTTGTACCAGAGCATGTCGTACACGTTTGCAGATATGCCCTTCCACTTGTTTTCAAGCATTAACAGACGCTCATTAAGCAGTGACGGGTCATTGTTGAGCCTTGCAAAGTATGAATACTCCGCAGCATTTATATGCCCCGGCCATGCATCGTGGAAGTTGTTTGTTCCGCAAAATGAGTCTATGCCTATGGCGTAATAGGGCGTTTCCTTTATGCCCGGTAAATCGGAAAGACCGTAATGTGTTGAAAGCGTGGTGTCAAGCGAGGCGAAAAGACGTGTAACGTATGAGGTTGAATACAGCCAGTAGCCTGTGCCCTCAATCCAGCCGCCGTCGGGATAATACTGACTTATTCCGTATTGCAGACTTTTAAGACCGTTTGCAATAACGTCACTGCAAAATTCAATGTCCTCCTCCATAACGGCAAGTGCCGCCATGATTGCCGAGCTGTTTGAAACAGTGTTGAAGTTCGTGCGCACTGTTGCAAAGCTTGATGAAAGTCCCATAATACCTGTATTGTATAAGCGTGCATGGTAAGCATCGTTTGTGGGCTTAAGTCCCTTTTCGATGATTGCCGTACGGATTTTTTCAAGCTGTGAGTCCTCGTCAAATGCGTCATACATCCAGTCATACGCAAGCGCTGCACCGAACATCATTTCTGCGGTGTCTATGTAATGCTCTGTGTGCCAGTCCTCAAATGCGATTACTGCTTCTAATTCTTCCCATGCCCTTTCAGGGTATTTTAAATCCCCCGTTATCTGATACGCATAACCCCAGTAGGTCATTTTGTTCATGACCTCTCTTGAAACCTCGAGCAGTCTGCCGTCAATGATTTCGTATGTAACCACGTCTGTGTCAAGATAAGCGTCCGCCTGAGCGATAACTGTGCTGTGATAGCCTGAAAGCGTGGTGTCGGTTTTTAGCTGTGTGCGTATGCTGTCAAAGGTGCTTTTGTTTGCCATAAGCCTCGGATGTGTGGTTAAATCTGAAAAATTCTTCTTAAAATCATATTCCACAACCTCGGCTGTCGGATTTTCAAACAGCATGCATGAATCAACCTCGTCAGCAATATCGGCTCTGATGCTTATAGGCGAGTCGGAAAAAATTATACTGCCGAGATTTGTTTCATAGATGTATTTACCAAGACTCTGCGCATAGGCTTTAATTGCAACAGCATTTTGCACGTCGGCACTAAAAAGCTTTTTTATAACGTCAACAGAAACGGTAAAGTCATTTTCATTCTCCTGCGCCCTGTCCGACTGAAGGAATTGTACACCGTCATAAATTCTCCCCGAAAACGCATTGTATATTTTATACTCCGAAATGTATGATAAAAGCTCGCTTTTTTCCATAAATATCGTGGCGGGTTCTTCGTTTATGATGTTTTCGTTTTCGCATTTACCCTCGTATTCCTTAAGGTTATCAATGCATAGAACCGTGCTGTCATTCCCCGAATAAATCCATTTACGTATTAATGTCGGACGGCAAAAATCAGCGTTGTTGTTTTTGAATTTCTGTGTGGCGAGCAGAGTGTCATCAACATATATTTTAAATGTGCGGTCGGTAAAACTGCATTCCACACGCAGATTAAACCATTTATTTTTTGTGAGCGTGTAAATTTTCGTGCCGTTACTAAGCTTCATATTTCCGCTTGCGTCAATGATAACGGGATAATCCGACTGATTTCCGACCGAGCGGTCGTAAATCATAAACGGATAAACATTAGCTCCGAAATCGCTCATCATCAGGTCGGCTTCGCATACAAACTCGGTTATGTGCGTCTGAAAAACGGTGGTGTCAATGTGGCAGTCGCCTGAGTTTTGCTTGTTAAGCTCTATGTACTTTGAATTACGCTGTGTGCTTGTTTTTAAGGTGAGTGTGTTTTCCTTTAAGGTTGTTTGAAGCTTGAAATCGGAAAGTGTACCGCTTTCAAAATCATTCCAGTAGAAAATTGCGTTTGCATTTCTTTCGGTCGGGATATTTGAAAAATAGTAGTGCGCTGTGATAAAATCACCGCTGTATACGTATAAACTGTCGCCATAGCCGGGTTTATCATCGTCTGCGGCAACGGCAGTGTCGCTTCGGCGCACGAGCGCATTTTCATACTGCGACGTGAGCATTTTTGCGTAACCGCCAAAGCAGTTTATGTAATTTCCATCCACTTCGCAGTTTTTCGGGACTGCGGCAGGCAAAATTGCGCCCTGTATCAGCTGAATTTCATCAAGATACGCAACGGCTGTGCTGTCGATGTATAACCGTGTGACAATGATTTTGTCAAAATCAGCGGTTACGGTTTTGTAGAATACTCCGTTTATGTATATGTCGTTTTTGCTTGCTTCACTGTGATGGACAAGTGTGATTTTATTCCAGCGATTGGCTTCTATGTCGCTTTCGGGTATCACTATAAGACTCCACTGATGACCCGGATTTGCGTTTCTCGGGCGTATTGATATTCCGCCCGAGGTTGTGTAAACCTCATAGCTTAAAGTAAAATCAGCTGTCGGGTCAAGTCCGTTTTTGGGTATGTCGGCATAGCAGTTAAGCTCAGTTGTGCTTGTTGAATTAAACTGCAGCTTTAGCGATACGTCCGAATCGGGTTTTTCACCTACCCCGTTTTCGGTGTTTTTGTCGCTCCTTGTAACGGACAGTGAGCTGAAATCATTTATATAGCTTACCAATGGCGAATTTACACTCTGAGCATTTACGGGTATAATAAATCCCATAAGCTGCGAAAGTATGATAATTGCCGCACTGATTTTTTTGAATTTGTTTTTCATTGAACCATACACTCTCTTTTCTTGAAACGGATAAATTGTAATTTATCGGGATGCAAACAATTATCCCACCGTAGGGGAGGGGTTCCATCCCCTCCCGTGCACAAATATATTACGGGAGGGCACAGAGACCCTCCCCTACAATCACAAACGTAAAACACCCCTATAAATTGTAATTTAATTTCTTATCTTAATTATACAATTCATATAGGAAAAATCAACTGACAAAAAAACAAACCTGCAAAACACATCAAAAAGCCGTATATGGGCACTGCACTTTCGTGATAAATTGTCATAAAACTATAAACTGTCAGTTTACCTGCTTGTCAGTATATGATAAAATCATTAATGTAAAGGTAGAAGCAAAAATGGGCAAACCATGTGTACATATAAAATGGAGTAAAAAAATGAAGAAAAAGATAATTGATGAATTTAAGCGTTTTTTTGACAACCGAAGCGTCACCATGAAATGGATGATGACGTTTATGCTTGTGATTGCATCTTGTATTGTCTTTGTTGTTTTCGGCTACAGCTATGCCGAGAGAAGTACAAATAATCAGATTAAAGAATTTAATAATGAGCTGATGAATACACGTGTAAATCTGTTCGAGGAGCATATGAGTAATATCGTAAACTGTATGCTTAATATTTCGCAGATGGAAATGCTTGAAGAGATTGCGGAGTTTGACACTAATCTTAATATATGGCAGAGGGATATGGTACGAAAATTCACCCGTGATATTAAAAATGTTCATATCGGCGGAATAAATACACATTCGAGGATGCTGTATCTGCCGCAAAAAGATTGCATTGTGAGCAATTCAACGCTGAAGAGCACACAGGAATTCTTTAAAATATGGGATTTTTCGGGCGATTACAGCGCATGGAAGAAAGGAATCCTTGAAAATGACGCTTCGTTCTGCTACGACCCGATAAACGAGCTGGCGTATTTCCGCTTTAACGGTTACTCAACGGATAAAAACCGTGATAAGGCTGTTATAATAATATCAGTAGAAAAAAGTGAGCTGTTCAAGGAAATCATAGGCGTTGATGAAAGTGACCTCGTCATAACCGATGGCGGTAACAGAACCATTTGTTCCGCTTCGGGAAAAAACTATGACGATATTATAAAAAACCTTGATTTTTCCGGAAAAATACAGAATATAATTGAAGGCGACATGGCAATAAGCTACAGAAAAGCAATCGGGTTTGACTGGAGCTATGTGTGCATAACCAATATGGAAAAGCACGCCGCATCGCAGACAAGAGCAAGATGGATAATGACGATAGGTATTTTCATCGGTATTGCCGCAGGCTTGGTGTTTGGGTATATCATTTCCAAGGAGAACAATAAAATCCTGTTCGGACTGTTAAAGAAGCTCAATGCCGACGAAAGCAGCGATACAAAAAATGAATATCTACATATATATAATACGGTAAATAATATTGTTTCAAAGAGCCGTGAAAACGAAATAATACTGTATAATCAGCGCAAAAAGCGCCTTGATGACGTGTTGCGTTCGCTTCTTCACAGCGAAGAATCCCTAAGACGTGTCGAGGATGAGCTTAAAGGCTACGGACTTGAAACTGATTTAAGGTATGTGTGTCTTGCCGAAGTAAATATCACTGATTGCAGTGACATCTTCTTTGACGGCGAAAGCACAAGCGAGGAAAGCGACTTACAGATTGCAAAATTCATCATATCGAACGTCTTTACGGACGTTTTTGATACGCACATAAAAATGCATCCGTTTGAAAACGGTGAAAAGCGTGTTATTTTGCTGTTTATGAGTAATGACAAAGCAAAAGGCAACATAAGAGAACTGATTGAATACGGACATAACGTAATCAGAGACGATTTCAATATTGATTTTAAGGTTTACATATCGTGTATGGACTATGCCTTCAGCGACATTCGCAGATGTTATCAGGACATAAGAAAAATCAAGGAATATTCGCTTCTTGGTGACAGCGACATCGTGGATGTTGAGGACATTGTCAAAAACAACACCTTAAATGAGTACTACTACTATCCCGTAGAGCTTGAAAGAGCATTTATATCAGCCATCCGCACAGGAAACAGAGACGGTGCACAGGAGGTTATAAATAAAATATTTGATGTTAATAAGGAGGTGTGTATAACGCTTCGCATGGTCAGAATACTGATCATGAATATAATTAATTCTGTTGTAAAAAATATACAAATCAGAAATAATGCTAAAGAGAAGTTCTTCGGAATGTTCAATGATTTCTGCGAGGAGCTTATGGACGCTAATTTGGGAGATTATAATATGATAAGGGAAAAGCTGGACAATTTTGTGGATTACGCCTGCGAAAACGGCAGTCGTGCCGATAAGGAGTCACAGATAGTTTCATCGGAGGAAATAAAGCAGTATATTGAAGAAAATTACTCTGACTTAAATCTTAACGTAAATCAGATTGCTATGAAATATTCCATAAAGCAGTCGGTGCTGTCGAGTATGTTCAAGAAGCAGGAAGGGATAGGGCTGCTTGAATATATCACGAGTGTCAGGGTTGAGGCGGCGAAGGATAAAATCCGCAACACCGATGAATCACTAAAAGCAATAGCCTTAAAGACGGGCTTTGCGAGCGAAAGAACATTTTACCGTGTTTTTGAAAAGTATACGGGCAAGAAGCCGGGCGAATACCGACAGTAAATTTTTTCAAAAACTATAAAAAACAAGTCTGAAAGTGCGGTTTTACTGATAAATTGACAGTTATAAACATATTGTCAGTTTACAGCAGTATTGCGCACAGTATATAATGCAAAGTAAGAAAAGCAGTAGAGAATAAGGAGGAAACAAAAATGAAAAAATCTTCAAAGAGAATTATCATGGGAGTTGTTGGTACAGCGCTGATTGCATCAATGGCTTCGGGATGCGGAAAAAAATCTGACAGCACAAGCTTGTCATACTGGATTGAATTACCCGGTGCGGCATCGGCTGTAGTTGCAAACTTAGGTGAAACACCTCTTGCAAAGAAATTACAGGAAAAAACGGGAATTACCGTTGACTACCAGCATCCGCCTCAGGGACAGGGCGCAGAGAAGTTCAATATTATGATGGCTTCAAAGAACCTTCCCGACATAGTTGCTTATAACTGGACAAAATACCCCGGCGGCCCTGAAAAGGCAATCAAAGAGGGAAAAATTATAAAAGTAAACGAGTACATAGACAAATACGCTCCCAGACTTAAAGAGCATTTTGCAAATAATAAAGAAGCTGACAGACTTGCAAAAACAGATTCAGGCGATTATTTCTCATTCCCGTTCGTACGTGGTGATGTAGCGCTTGGTATCAATCAGGCAATGTTCGTAAGAAAAGACTGGCTTGAAGAGCTTGGCATGCAGCCGCCCGAAACAATCGACGAATGGGAAGCATACCTCACTGCTTTAAAGAACAAGGGCGTTGAATATCCGATGGATATAAATCCGTATCCGCTTGCAAACGGCGTGTTCACCGGTGCATACGGCACAACATGGGATTTCTATGTTGAAGACGGAAAGGTTAAGTACGGCCCGTACGAAGAAAGCTTCAAGCAGGCAGTTTTAAAGCTTAACGACTGGTACAACAAAAAGCTCATCAACCCTGATTTTGCGGCACTTGATGATGCGGCAAAGAACTCAGACCTTATAAACGGAAAAACAGGTGCGGTATTCGGCTCATGCGGCGGAAGCCTTGGTAACTGGCTAAAGGCTAAAACTGATGATAAGTTCGACCTTGTAGGCGTTAAGTACCCTGTTCTTAACAAGGGTGATGTTCCTAAGTTCAACTCAGCACAGCTGACTGTTCAGACATCATTCAATGCAATCACAACAAGCTGTAAAAATCCTGATGTAGCGGCACAGTATCTTGCATACGGCTACAGCGAAGAGGGCGAAATGCTCTACAACTTCGGTATCGAGGGCGAAAGCTACGAAATGGTCGGCGATTATCCCACATATACGGATAACATAACAAAAAACAGCGAAGGCTTTGCAATGTCAAACATGCTTGCACAGTACACAATGTCATACTGGGCAGGTCCGTTCATTCAGGATAAGAGATACTATGAACAGTATGCAGGCTTACCTCAGCAGCAGCAGGCGTGGGAAACAGCTTCTGTATTTGACGGCGTAGTAAGAAGAGTTCCTTATCTCTACTACAGTGCAGAAGAAAGCTCAGAGCTTGTAAAGAAGCAGACAGCTCTTGTTGACCATGTTCAGGAGGAAGTATGTAAATTCATTGTAGGCTTAAGACCTATGGAAGAATACGACAAATACATCGAAGAGTTGAAAGAACTCAAAGTTGAAGAAATTCTTAAGTCTCAGCAGGCAGCATATGACCGTTACCTACAGAGATAATTAACGGATGGGGCTGCAAAATTCAATGCAGCCCCACGATTGTTTATAAAGGGGATTAAAAAGATTATGAAAACAACAACACAAACAGCAGCTCAGCCAAAGAGCTTTTGGGGCAGACTGAAAAAGGACATAAAGCGCTATCATTCTGCTTACATAATGGCAATACCGGTAATGCTTTTCTACATAATATTTTGTTATAAACCGATGTACGGTGCGCTCATGGCGTTCCAGAACTACTCTCCTGCACTCGGCATTGGCGGAAGTGAATGGGTGGGCTTTAAGCATTTCGTGGATTTTATCACACAGCCTGACTTTTTCACACTTTTAAGAAATACGCTTTCACTCAGTATATGCGGTTTGATTTTCGGATTTCCGATGCCTATAATTTTCGCACTGATGATAAACGAACTGCGTTTTGCGAAATTCAAGAGAGTTATTCAGACGGTATCATATCTGCCTCACTTTATTTCTCTTGTCGTAATTTGCGGTATGGTTAAGGACTTTGTGGGAAGATCAGGTATTATCACAGCACTTGTTTGCGCAATCACAGGTATGGAGCCTGCAAACCTTTTGCTTAATCAGGAATTTTATCTGCCCATTTATATAGCATCAAATATCTGGCAGGGCATGGGATGGGACTCAATCATTTATATTGCCGCACTTTCGGGTGTTGACGCCGCACTGTATGAAGCGGCTTCAATCGACGGTGCAGGAAAATGGAAGCAAATGCTTAACGTAACTCTTCCTGCTATTGTTCCGACAATAATCATAATGTTCATCATGAAGGTCGGACACCTTTTGAGTGTAGGTCACGAAAAGACACTTCTTTTGTATAACCCTGTTATAAGAGACCGTGCGGATATTATCTCCACATACGTTTACCGTCTGGCATTTGAAGACCAGCAGTGGAGCTATACTTCGGCAATCGGTTTATTCAATTCCGTAGTCAATTTTGCGCTTGTTATCTGCGTAAATAAGATAAGCGATAAATTAAGCGGAACAGCTTTGTGGTAAGGAGGTACGGAAAAATGATAAAAATAAAACGCAGCTTAGGTGAGAGAATATTTGAAAAATTCAATGTTCTGTTCATGCTTTTAATAGCCTTTATAATGGCATATCCTTTACTGTACGTAATCTTAGCATCATTTAGCGATCCGTACAGCCTTATGGGACATACGGGACTTTTATTAAAGCCTCTCGGATTTTCTGTACAGTCGTACATAATGATGAGCAAAAACGAAATGATTCTTCTGGGTTATATAAACACACTCATAATTGTTTTTGTCGGTACTACAGTTAATCTTTTCCTCACTGCTTTAGGTGCATACTTCCTTTCACTCAAAGGCCCTATGCTTAAAAGACCCATTACATTAATGATAGTTCTCACAATGTATTTTTCGGGCGGTATGATTCCGTTCTACTTCACCGTAACGGGTCTGGGAATTGACAATTCATATCTTGCTCTTATTCTGCCTACGGCAATCAATACATTTAACCTTATAGTTATGCGAACAGCTTTTGAAGCAGTTCCCAACGAAATGCGTGAATCTGCGTACATCGACGGCGCAGGTGACTGGCGAGTGCTTTTCCAGTTCATTCTTCCGCTTTCAAAGGCAACCGTTGCGGTTGTACTTCTCTACTACATGGTAAGTCACTGGAATGCATGGTTCAATGCGGTGCTTTTCATAAACGACCGTGAGCTTTATCCACTGCAGCTTGTTTTAAGAGAAATCCTCATTCAGAGTGACACAAGCTCAATGCAGGCAGGAACAATAAGCGACGACCAGTTTGCGGTAAGTCAGACCATTAAATATGCCGTTACGGTTGTAGCGACAGTTCCTATTCTATGTATCTATCCGTTTGTACAGAAATACTTTGAAAAGGGCGTAATGCTCGGAGGTGTTAAAGGATAATGAAAAAGCTTTTACTTACATCAACACTTATCGCATGTACATTATCGGCGTTTTCGGCGTTTGCAGCGGATGAAAAGGCAAGCTGTAAGATAAACGGCGCAGAATACACCATCTCAGGTACTGCTGTTAATGAAAATGTGAATTTTATTATTATGCCGGCTGATAAAGGAGCGGAGGATTTAACCGTTGATGCGCTTAATGAATCAGCATACATTCCTTTTTATGCCGAACAAAGCGGAGCATATACAAAAACCTTTACATTGCCCGATAACTTCAAATCGGGCAAGTACAAAACCGTTATTTATGACGGCGATACAACCGAAGAAGCATATTTCATCTACTATAATTCCTCGCTTGATTCTTTGTCGGGTACACTTGAAGGAAAAACGAGCGAAGAAAAGCTTGTGCTTGTAAACAATAACCTTGACAACCTCGGACTCAGTGCCGAAGAAGCGGAAGGCTTTGTATCAGCTCTTGAAAATCTCGGAACACTTAAGGACAATTATGCCGATGCGCAGATTGTGCTTATGGTGAAAAACGGTAAGCTGTCAGATGCTATAACAAAATACGGTTCAATTTACGAACTGGATGCTAAAAAATATACCGACATGAAAGAAAGTGCAAAAACACTTCTTAATAATACATTAAGTATGCAGACAATCACGGATTTTCCTGCGCAGTATAAAACCGCACGTGAAAATGCATTGTATGCGACACTTGAAAATACAACAGAATTAAAATCACTCCTTGAAGAGCTTAATGCAGATTTTTCTGATTTTAATTCTCTTAGCGAAAACGGACAAAACACCGTTCTCACAAAAGCATTAAACAATAAACCCCAAACAGCTTCGGAAATGAAAGCACTTTTTGAAGAGTATGCAGCAGCACAGAAAAACGCACCCGTTGTAACTCCCCGTCCTGCCGTTGGCGGTGGCGGAGGCGGTGGCGGCGGCAACCGTGGTAACAGCGGATTTGCCGCAGGTACTGTTCTTCCCGATGCCGATGCTTTAGGCGGCGGCGCAGTGGGCGATATTGTAAGCAATCCCACAGAAACGGTGCTTCCCGATACAGCTTCGCACTGGGCAAGAAGCTATATAATGACACTTAACAGCAAGGGCATTATTTCAGGCTATGACGACGGCAACTTCTATCCCGATAAAACCATCACAAGAGCGGAATTTTCAAAAATGATTGCTCAGGCAACAGATACAGCCTTGTCGGAAATAAAAGCTGCTGAATTTACTGATGTATCATCGGGTGCATGGTTTGCGCCGTATGTGTATGCGCTTGCAGACAAGGGAATTATAACGGGATATGAGGATAAAACCTTCCTTCCCGATAAGCTCATAACAAGAGAGGACAGCGCTGTTATTATCTACAGAACAATGCTTGACGCATCGGTTAATATGGATGCGGAAGCGGAATTTTCGGATTCAAATGCAGTTTCTGATTATGCAAAGGAATCAGTAAAGAAGCTTTGCGGCGCAGGAATAATAAACGGTTCGGACGGAAAATTCAATCCGAAATCCAACCTCACAAGAGCAGAAGCGGCGGCAATTATTTCCCGACTTCTTGAAAAAATATGACAGGAGGCTGTGATATGAAATTAATCAATAAAATTACATCTTTGCTTATTGCGTTGTCTGTTTCTTTGTGCAGCTTCGGTGTTGTATTTGCAGAGGAAACAGAAAATACGGTTTCCACTATTACCGAAACCGAAATCACCAAAAAGGAAGCAGTGCTTCTTGAAGCCGACGCACTCCTCACTTCACTTCTTGGAAGAAATGTCCGTGGAACGACAAGGGCGGGATTTATCTCTGACGTGACCGAGCTTAATATGAACGTAACCGCAGATATAAAAGTCCCCGACTTTAACGATGTAAAAATCGACAGAGTTGAAGCACCTGCCATTCATACGGCACTTTCAATGGGTTATATCTCAAAGGGCGATACCTTCAGACCCGATGCTGAAATAACCTTCTATGAGGCTGTAAAGGTAGCAACTACAGCTCTCGGCTACGAGGAATACGCAAAATTTCTCGGCGGCTGGCCCACAGGCTACGTAATGGCGGCAGAAAAAGCAGGACTTCTTGAATATGTTTCTGCAAGTGATGAAATCTTGTCGGCAGACGATGCAAAAATTCTTCTTATGAATATGCTGAATGCCAATACGGTAGAGCTTACGGGCAATGTATGGAGAGAGGTAAGCGACACTTCACTTCTTGAAAGAAGATTTTCTGTTTACAGAACAGAGGGCATTGTTAAGGAAACACCGCAAAACAGCTACTATTCATCAGCCGTAAAGAAGGACAGAAAAGGCGTTCTTATCGGCGAGGTGCGCTATACGGCGGCAGAGGGCGCTGATTTTTCGGACTTACTCGGCTACCATGCGGCGGCATACTATAACGAGAACGACGAAATCGTGTCAATCACGAAAACACATAAAAACAGAACCGTTTCATTCAGTACAGAGGACGGCTATCTTGCTTCAAATCTTGTTATGAAATGCTATGAAAACGATTCGTCAAGCGAAGCCTTTGACCTTAACGGCGAATACGTTTTCCTCTATAACAAAATTTTAAGCACAAAATCGCTTTCATACTATTCATCCAATTGTGACGGAATTTACACACTTGTGGATAATGATAACGACGAGGAATTTGACGTTGTAAATTTGCAGGCAAAAACATACCTGTTCGTTTCAGGCGTTATCCGTGAAAATGAACTTATTACGGACAAAAACTCAAAGGACAACAATCTCGACTTATCGGATGAAAACGGTATCTACAATATATATGACACAAAGGGCAACCCCAAACGACTTGTAGACATCAAGGAAAACGAAACGTATGAAATTTATGCCTCAGAGGACAAAATGCTTATAACGGCACATCAGCTTTCAGTTAAAGTGCTTGGTAAAGTAACCTCGGTTTCGGACGAAACAATAGGCATAGAAGGCGTTGAATATGACACAACCGCCTACTTTGACACAAACTACAGAAGCGCATTAAAAGCAGGTGATGACGGTGAATTCACTTTCTCATCGGATAATAAGCTTGTAAGCTTCTTGAAGTCGGAGTCCGTTATAAAATACGGCTACATAAAAAATATCTATTACGATGAATCGGGCGAAAATGTGTGCATAACAATTTTCGACGAGGACGAAAAATTCCACCGTGTCTCACTTGCCGACAAGGTACGTGTTGACGGTATAAGCACAGCGCAAAGCGGTGTGTATACCACCATAACGCAAAGAGGCACAAATCAGCTTGTGCGCTTTAACCTTAACGGCGACGGTGAAATTGCGGCGCTTGATCTGGCAGATACAGTAAACGGATTTATTGAGGACGATAAGCCTGCAAACAACAGCCTTTCGGAGTGTGTGTTTGAAACAAGCGCATATCAGTTCAGGGATTCAATAAATATGATGTATCCGCATTTCAATCTTGACGGAACAAAGGTTTTCATTATCCCCAACGACTTAACCAAGGAAGAGGAATACGGCGTAACAAACTACTCCTACTTCCGTAACTATACTACATACAGCGGTCTTAAGGTATACGATGTTATGCCCAGCGGTTCAGCGGGTGTGGTTATTGTAAGAAGCAACAACAAGCTTCCGTCTCTTACAACTGATTCAGTTTCATTTGTGGTTGAAAAGGTTGTGAGCGCATACAATGAAGAGCTTGACAAGGTAATGCCCTTTGTAACGGGCTGGGAAGCAAACAAGCACACATCTTACTTTATAGACGATTCACTTTCGCTTTATAAAGCATCGGGTGAAACCTTAGGCTTTGGCGACGTTGTCAGATACTATGCCGAGGACGGAATCATCAAGGTAATGTGCTGTGACTTTGACGCAAACGAAAACGTATTTGCAAAAAATGCAGTTGATGGCGCAGTCGACTTTAACGTAGGCTTTGCAGAATCCAACTATCAGTTCGGAAGTGCGTATTCCGTTTCAGGTAAGTATGTGTATATGAGTGCAGGCATAACAGATGTGTTTGATACTGCCGCACTGCGCAACTTCGTTATCAACACAACCAATATCGCACTTGTCGATATGGAAAATGAAACAATTAAAACAGGAACAATTTCAGACATAAAGACAGCGAAAGCAGCAGGAAATGACGAGGCTGACGTACTTCTTATAAGACAGCACAGACTCGGCGCACGTGCATGCTTCGTGTATAAAAGATAAGGAGGGCATAAAATGAAAAAAACACTTAAAAAATCATTATCGTGTATTTTAACCATGTGTATGCTTGCTCCTTATGCGACTGTTGCGCTTGCAGAGAGCGAAACAGTGCTGTTCCATAACGATTTCAACAGCTACGCAACCAACGAAACAGAAACATCGCTTACTGTTGATAATACAGTTCCGTACGTGGTTGATGTTTCGCCCAAAAACAAGGGCATGCAGATAAAAACGGGTATTTCCAAGGGTACGGTAAGTGCAAAATGGAATGAAAGTCCCGAAAAGATGGTGATTGCGTTTGACGTTATGCAGTCTGTTGAACGCTCTGCCGTAGACATATGCGTGCTCAATTCAAAGGGCAAGGAAACAAAGATAGCATATATCGGTCAGAACGGCTCAATCTGCACATACGACGGAAAAAGCGTCGGCGGAATTGCCCTTGACAGAATAAAGGAAATCGCATTTAAAATTGACACATTTGAGAACACGTTCAGCGTATATGTGGATAAAAAAGGCGTGCTTTCGTCATGGCGACTGCCGGCAACGGACATTTACCCCTACGGTGTAAAATTCGTGTTCGGTTCAGGCGCAACCAACAGCGCAGAGGTTTATCTTGATAATATACGTGCATATTCGGGCGAAAATATTTATAAAACCTTCCCCGAAAGTGAATACAACGAAAAAACAGTAGATATAATCAATGCCTCCGAAACACTCGGAACGGCAATTATCAAGGAAAGTAAGTACGATTTACCCGTAGGTACAACAACGGGTCTCGGAATGAATGTAAAATCCAACCTTGCCGAAATCAGGGCAGAGGGCGACAATACATATCTTCACTGCGAGCATCTTGCCGCAGAGGATATGCACGCCGACGTAAGCTTCAATACTGAACTGAATTACCTGATGGTGCAGACAGATTTCAGATTCATGCAGTTTGGTTCACCCATTTATCCGACCATTCTTCGTGATAATACAACGGGCGTAAGCAATGCGGACTTTAATACGGGTACAATTAAATCCAACGGTGTGTGGAATCTTTCAAACGGCAAAGCGGTATATACCTTCAAAACTAATAAATGGTACAATATCGCAACAGGCTTCAATCTTGCCAACAGAACATACAATGTATGGATTGACTACGAGCTTGTAGCGGAAAATGTCCCCATTTCGCTTGCAGGAATGGTACGTCCGAGCCTTGTAAGAATCTGGGTAATCGGAAGCTCACCCACAACCTTTGATATGGATAATTTACGTGTATATGAGGCGGTTGAGCCGAAAGAAAGCCTTGATGAGCTTTCAGGCGAATGGGTATCGCTGTTCTCGGACGGTACACGTGAAAAAGCGGTTTTAGACGGTAAAACAGCCATTTCAACCGCAAACGGACTCACATATAAGGACGGAGTAAAGGAAATCACCCAAAAACCCGAAGCAAAAGACGGAGATTACTACGTAAGCGCTGAGGTTGCAAAAAATCTTCTTGGCGATTTACCCCAAAAATACACCGACAAAGTTCCCCTAAAGGCTGCGGCGAAGGAAAAGGGACTTGAAGTGTATGAAAATGAGGATTTGTATCTTCTCATTTTCTCCGAAAATGCTTTCAAGGCTGACGATAAGCTTATGAGCGAGGTTTCGGCGTATATGAAGATGCCTCTTCCCGATGCAGACGAAATAAAAGCGGATGTCGCCGCTAAAAACGTACCGCATCCGAGAATTATCGGAACGGCGGCGGATTTTGAAAAAATACGCAACGAAATAAACGTAAATCCCGAAATTGCCGCATGGCATAAAAAGCTGATGGCAAAGGCAGAATCCAACTTGAAAACCGATGTTGAGATTTACGAATGGGGTTTTCAGGATAATATTCTGACCATTGCAAGAGAATTTAAGGAAAAAATGATTTTCTACGGCTATGCATGGCAGATAACGGGCGATAAAAAATATCCCGAAGCGGCATGGAAGGAATTTGAGTCAGTATGCTCATTCCCCGACTGGAATCCCGACCATTCACTTGATACGGGCGAATTGCTTTTCGGTGCGGCAATCGGCTATGACTGGATGTACGACGCATTCACTCCCGAACAGAAAAAGTTTATCGAAGAAGGCACTCTAAAGCTTGGTATTGAGGTTATAAGAAGCGCATATTACGGCAGACTCTATACCGATAACGGACAGTTCACTGCTCCCTTTGGCGAAGGCTTTGCAACGGGAAGCACGAACTTCAACGTGGTTGTAAACGGCGGTCTTACTGCGGCGGCACTTGCATTCAGTGATATTTATCCCGACATATGCTTTGACGCAGCTTCACAGTCAATCAAGAGTCTTGGCAAAATGCTCCCGAACTTTGAGCCTGACGGCGGCTGGATAGAAGGCCCTAACTACTGGAACTATGCAACGCAGTACCTTGCGCACATGGTTGGTGCGCTTGAAACAGCCTGCGGAACAAGCTACGGAATACTTATGCATCCCGGTGTTGCGGCTACTCCCTACTATGCGCTTTATCTTGAATCGCATCAGGGTATAAACAACTTCTCCGATACGGCTCACATGGACGGCTGGAACTCGTTCCAGTTCGGAACCTTCGGAAGATATATGAACGACAAAGCGCTCACATATCAGAGATATAACGCAATAGTTGATAAAAATTACGACCCCACCGTATGGGATATGATTTACTACGACCCGAGCGCAAAGACGGAAAAACCGACACTTCCGCTTGACAGACGTATAACGGGCGTTGAACTGGTTACAATGCGTGAGGACTGGGAACGCTCCGACTCACTCTTCTTCAGTACCCACGGCGGTGAAAACGGTGTTTACCACGCTCACTATGACGGCGGTACATTCGTGTTTGACATTCTCGGCGAGCGCTGGGCGCTTGATTTGGGTATGGATATGCTCAGCTACATAGGCAATGCAGGCGTAAATCTTTACCGTTTCAGAGCAGAAGGTCATAACATGCTTGTGTTTAATCCTTCATCGGGTGCAGACCTTAACATGGATTCAATCACAGCGGTTAAGCGTTTTGAAACAGCACCCAAGGGCGGTATACTTGTATACGATAACTCAGGCGCATACTCACCCTGGACAACAGAAGTAACTCGTGGCTTCTTCGTTGGTGATGAAAGACGAAGCCTGACGGTACGTGACGAATTTACCGTAAAAGAGAAAAACACAGACGTTTACTGGCAGATGCAGACTCCTGCTTCGATTGAGATTGACGGTATGAGGGCAATTCTCACGATAAACGGCAAAAAGCTTCTTGTTGAGGTTGCATCAAGCAGTGACAACGTTGAGCTTATCGCCGCAAAGGCAGTTCCGTTTGAAACAAGTCCTAAGCTTGAGGGCATGGTTGATGACTCGAACAAGAACAAGCTCCAGATTAAGCTTAAGACGAGCGGAACGGAATATATTGAAGTAAAAATGTCGGCTCTTGGCGAACCTGCTTCGGAATCGGGCATGATTAATAAGCCTATTTCCGAATGGAAATTACCCGAGGGTGAGCTTATAAAGAGAGGCGACTCAACACTCAGCGGTATCAACAGCGGCGGCAAACCGCTCCACGGCTTTGCTCCCAACACAACAAGCTACACAATAGGCGTGCTTGAAGGAACACCTATCCCAGCAGTTGAAGCATTCAGCAGCAATGGCAGGGTTGAGGTTGATATGGCAGAAAATACAGACGATGTTACAACAATCACATCATACGATACAAACGGATATTACAAGACCGTTTATGTAATAAGCTATAAACAGCTTAAAATACCGACTGATGTATTCGGCATGACACGCCATATCGTATATGATTTGGCAGTCAGCTCAACTCCTGAGGCGGCAAACGTAGGTCCTAACATGCTCGACGGCGATTTAACCACACGTTGGGCAGGTAATGGTGCAGGCGAAAATGCACTGTTTGACCTCGGCTCTGTAAAACCGATTGACGCAATCGCAATCGCTTACGAATGGGGCGATGAGCGTAAGTACAGCTTTGAAATTGAGGTTTCAAAGGACGGCGAGTATTACGAGCCGTTATGGAAGGGTGCAAGCTGCGGTTACACAGAGGATATGGAGCTTATCGAGCTTGATAACCGTGTTGAAGCACGTTATGTAAGATTTATAGGCAACGGTAATACCGTAAATGCCTGGAACGGCGTAAGAGAATTTGCAATCCTGCAGAAGAAATGAGGTAAATGACTATGACAAAGATTAAAAAAATATTATCAGCAATAATTTCCTCAAGTCTGATTTTTTCGCAGCTTGTGCTCCCAATAGGAGCACAGGCGGCACAAGGCTCTTACCAGACCGTCGGACTTTTTAATGCAACAAATGAAATTGACTCATTTGACAATATGATTTTCGGAACAGGCACGGGCATTTCCCAGACCGAGGTTACGGGAATAGGCGGAAAGCCTGTAAATGACACAAGCCTTAAGCTTGAGGGGCAGAAAGACGATATTTGTGCTGTAAGTATACTTGCTTCGGATAAAGCTACTATCGCAAAAGCAATCACTTTTGAAGTTTATCCTAACGACAAGGTGGAAAAGCTTTATTTCTTCGGCAGAGGGCAAAGCTCAAGCGGTGGAAATGTGTGGTTCTGGAACGCAATGCAGCCGACAGCAGAGCATTTAATTCCGAATCAGTGGAACAGAGTATTCATTATGCTGGACACTCAGGGCAAGGCGAGAATTTATATAAATAATACCCTCGCAATAGACTGGGATAAAAGCTTTACAAATGTAGCCTCGTTCAAATGGAATTATTTACGAATTGCTGTTTTCTATAAGGATGGCACTGCAGACGCAGATAAGGTAGCGTACATAGACGAGGTTCAGGTTCTTAATGCACAGCCTACACTTCCTGCACTGACATCTGATAAGTACGAAATAAACGGTACAAAAATCACCAATATCGGCTCAACGGTCGGCGATGTGCTTGAGAATTTCACATATTACGGTGAAAAGCTTATCGTAAAGGATTCATCGGGTAATGAT
>JAXJRQ010000020.1:0-3544 GCA_036310525.1 Clostridia bacterium | reverse complement strand
TGATAAGAGTATGCTTATGAACAGCACCGCTCTCGCCCTTAACAACGATTACGTCTGAATCAACCTTTTCAACCACACCGTCTTCCTTGGCAAGAATTGCTGAACCTGAGTCCTGCGCAACCTTATGCTCAATACCTGTACCTACGATAGGTGAATCGGTTGTAAGAAGCGGCACTGCCTGACACTGCATGTTTGAACCCATCAGCGCACGGTTAGCGTCGTCGTTTTCCAGGAACGGAATACAAGCTGTAACAACCGAAACAAGCTGTCTTGGCGATACGTCCATGTAATCAATCTGGGCAGCGGGAACTTCAAGTGTTTCCTCCTTGAAACGTGCGCTGACCTTACGGCTTAAGAATCTGCCTTCCTCGTCAAGAGGTTCGTTAGCCTGTGCAACGGTATATTCGTCTTCCATATCCGCTGTCATGTATATAATTTCATCTGTTACCACACCGGTTTCTTTGTCCACTCTTCTGTAGGGAGCTTCAACAAAGCCGTGTTCATTAATTCTTGCAAACGTTGCAAGTGATGTTATAAGACCGATGTTCGGACCTTCAGGAGTTTCGATAGGACACATTCTGCCGTAATGCGAATAGTGAACGTCTCGAACTTCAAAGCCGGCTCTTTCTCTTGAAAGACCGCCGGGACCCAATGCCGAAATTCTTCTCTTGTGTCGGAGTTCTGCCAACGGGTTAGGCTGGTCCATGAACTGTGAGAGCTGTGATGAACCGAAGAACTCATTTATTGTTGCTATAATAGGTCTTATATTTATAAGTGATGACGGAGTGATTATTTCCTGTTCCTGAACTGACATTCTTTCACGTACTGTTCTTTCCATACGTGCAAGACCGATTCTGAACTGGTTCTGCAATAATTCGCCCACGCAACGCAGACGACGGTTGCCAAGATGGTCAATATCGTCAATGAAGCCTGTGCCGTTTGCAAGGTTGATGCAGTAGTTTACTGATGCAAACATATCGTCAACGGTAATATGCTTGGGACTTAATTCATCAATTCTTAACTCAATCTGCTTTTCGATGTATTCTTTCTTTTCCTGCTCGCCAAGACCCTGCTCATCTGCATCGGCAAGGATTTCCATAAGCACGCCCTTGCGAACCTTGTCCACATTTACATCAGGCTCTGCATCGGTATATTCATTAAGATATACCATGTCATTTGAAAATACCTTGACTTTTCTTTCTTCTATAAGAAGATAAGCTTCGTTAACGCCGGCTCTTTCGATGGCTTCTGCCATTTCAGCATTCACTGTATCGCCTGCGTTTGCAAGGATTTCACCCGTTCTCGGGTCAACAACCGGCTCTGCAAGAATTTTGTTCTTTATTCTTGCCGAAATAGCCAGCTTCTTGTTAAACTTATAGCGTCCTACTCTTGCAAGGTCATATCTCTTCGGGTCAAAGAACATATTCATAAGAAGAGATTCCGCATTTTCTACGTTAAGCGGTTCGCCCGGACGCAGTCTTTTGTATATTTCAAGCAGACCCTCATCTCTGTTTGTTGTGGGGTCTTTTTCCAATGTTGCAAGAATTCTTTCATCCTCGCCGAACATTTCGAGAATTTCAGCGTTTGAACCGAGTCCCATCGCTCTTAAAAATACCGTTACGGGAAGCTTTCTCGTTCTGTCAATTCTTATTGAGAACACGTCGTTTGAATCTGTTTCATACTCAAGCCACGCACCTCTGTAAGGAATAACAGTTGATTTGTAAAGAGGTTTACCTGTCTTATCACGTTCAAACTCATAGTAAATACCGGGTGAACGTACAAGCTGGCTGACAATAACACGCTCAGCACCGTTTATGATAAACGTACCCTGCTCTGTCATAAGCGGGAAATCACCTATAAATATTTCCTGCTCCTTAATTTCGCCGGTTTCTGTGTTGATAAGTCTTACGCTTACCTTAAGGGGAGCTGCATACTTCGCATCTCTTTCCTTACATTCCTCAACGGAATATTTTGAATTGTAATCGAGTCTGTAGTCGAAAAATTCCAAAACAAGCTTTCCGCTGTGGTCGGTTATCGGAGAAATATCATGGAACACTTCCTTAAGACCTTCCTCGATAAACCACTTGTATGAGTTTTTCTGAACTTCTATCAGATTGGGCATTTCAAGAGCTTCTTTAATTCTTGAGTAGCTGAGTCTGACATTTTTTCCTGCTTGAACCTCATGCAACATTTAGTTAATCACCTCATCATAATAATATCAGTGTGTTTCCGCTTTCACTCTGTAAAAAATTTGTAATATTAGAGTACTTGCAATTTACACTGCATCATGCTATAATACAAACATTGACAGTAGGGTAAAAAGCGGATAGTAATCTCGTCTGAAGACTACTTGTACAGTTTATTATAATATCACAAATACTGCGATATGTCAATAGGCATATTGTATTTTTTTTCCTGTTTTTAAGAAATCTTTGCATTTTTGTGAAACATGGTATATAATAAGATGGAATACGTTATTTAAAATAATAATTCTGCACACAAAAACATATGAGGAAAGGGTTTTTCTATGCCAACATTTCAGTATAATGCGGATTTTATACCGGTATCCGCAGATTTTATAGAAAATAAAATGATTGATGCAAACGGTGCATATGTAAAGGTATATCTGTATATGCTCAATCTCGCCATGAAAAATCTTGAAGAGGAAAACAGCGTAATTGCGAAAAAGCTGTCTCTTCTCGAAAGTGACGTGGTGAATGCAATTGAATACTGGCGTGACAACGGTGCAATAAGCTACAATAACGGAAGCATTACCTTCGGCGGCGGTGCGTCTTCGGCAAAGGAAGAGCCGATGGCTGCATTAGAGCATGTTGAAACACCGAAAAAGGACGTTATAAAGCTGATGTCGGAAAATAAAACGTTATCGGATTTGTGCGTTCTCGCACAGGAAATACTCGGTAAGCCGCTGACTGCCTCCGAGACGGAAACAATGTTCTGGTTCTATGATTATCTCGGTTTTTCCGCAGAGGTTATCGCAATGCTTCTGGAATATTGCGTTTCCAAGGACAAGCGTAATATGAATTATATAGAAAAGGTGGCTATTTCATGGCACGAGAACGGCATCACCACCATGGATTCGGTTGAAAGCTACATATCCGATGAGCAGGAAAAGAAAACGTATACGTATGAATTAAAAAAGCTGTTCGGTATAGACGGCAGAAACTGGTCAAAATCCGAGGATATTTATTTGAAAACATGGCATGATGATTATGACATGAGCATTGACATGATTGCTCTTGCATATGAATACTGCATTATAAGCACAAATAAGCTGTCTTTCCCGTATATGAATAAAATTATCGAAAACTGGTATCAGAAAAATATCCGTACAATTGAAGACGCCGAGAAGGACAGGGAAAATTTCAAAAACAAGGGCGGCTCATCAGAAAAAAATACACGGATTTTTTCCGATAACGAATACAACTACGACGAAATAGAGAAGATGATGAACGATAAATTATAATTTATAGGGGTGTTTTGTGTTTGTGATTGTAGGGGAGGGTCTCTGTGCCCTCCCGTAATA
>JAXJRQ010000019.1:0-2229 GCA_036310525.1 Clostridia bacterium | reverse complement strand
ATATACATTCTGCCCACCTTGCTGAGCAAAAGATTTTTCTTAGTGATATATCCAACCTTCATCGTTTCACCGGGATGATTGTCATCGGGCGCGAAGGGCACAGCGGTAAAATCCGAGCCGTTCAACTCCTCGCAAATAACGCCCGAACAAAGGGTATATCCGTTTAAGCCCACCATCAAATTAAGCATTGTCGCCCTGTCTGTTGCCCTAATCATACGTGGGTATGGATAGGACGCCAGTATTTCCTCGGCAAAGTACATTGAGCCGTTGCCGCCCTGTTCAAACGACAGGCAAGGATAGTCCTTCAACTCGTCAAAGGAAATGCGCTCTTTATTCGCCAGCGGATGTCCCTTCCATAAATACACATACGCCTCGCAGCTTATAAGCTCGTGGAATTCCAAGTGGTTTTGCCTGAGCAGCTTGCCGATAACAGGCATATTAAAGCTGCTGAGGTAAAGTATCCCGATTTCACTGTTCATATTGATTACATCGTCAATAACCTTCTGCGTTTGCTCCTCGCGTATGGCAAACTCAAATTCCGAGGTATCGAGCTTTTTTACCAGCTCGACAAAGCTTTTTACCGCAAAGGTGTAATGCTGTGTTGACACGGAAAACATCTTCTTTCGGTTACCGTTTTCTCCGTAGCGTTCCAACACATTCTCAAACTGACCGTAAATCTCACGGGCATAGGCAAGAAATTCAACGCCCTCATTCGTAAGAGTAACGCCCTTGCCGCTGCGGTAAAAAATTGTGATACCAAGCTCTTTTTCAAGCTCCTTTATGGATCCCGTAAGTGACGGCTGCGAGATATACAACACCTCGCTCGCTTTGTTGAAGGAACCTTGGTTGGCAATGGTGATGGTGTATTTTAGTTGTTGTATGGTCATAGTTTTAAAATCCTTGCTTTTATAAATCGAGCCACGGGCGGTTTTTACGAATTTCACAAGTCTTTTCAAGCGGAATATCAGCAACTATGAGTTGTTCATTCTCTGTTGCCTTGTACATCATTTCTCCCTCGGGAGACACTATAACAGACTGTCCGCTGAATGTCAGCTTATCTTCAATTCCGGTACGATTACACA
The DNA here is from genome assembly GCA_036310525.1 of Clostridia bacterium. Taxonomy (GTDB): domain Bacteria; phylum Bacillota; class Clostridia; order UBA1381; family UBA1381; genus UBA4716. The sequence goes on along the minus strand of JAXJRQ010000019.1, from coordinate 1,147 downwards.
TAGCGATATAACTTGTGCTTTGATACGCCTGAACTCGTATTTCCCATTCGTATAATTCTATATTTTCTGATGTAAGATTTGCTGTAGGAATCAATATTAGTTGTGCGCCTTGCTTCGCACAGGAATAAATACTCAAAGGAATATGTCTGTCGAAGCAAATTACGATTCCGACTTTCCCAAAAGGTGTATTAAATACCTTAAATCCATCATCCGAAGGTGAATAATAATCCTGTTCATAAAAGTTTTTCGCCTGTGCAATATGTACCATTTTTGAAATACCTATTATCTCACCGTTTTTGTCTATCAAAAGAGACGCGTCATATCGCTTTCCGTCAATTTCAAGATACACGTTTGGAGAAGCATAAATGCTCATCTTACGGCAGGTTTCACAAATGGTTTTAATTTCGGGAGATTGTAACGTCATTAAAAACGAACTCACATTTTGATTACTGTATTTTGGGAAAAAAGGTGATAGCTGAAGTTCGGGAAATATAATCAAATCCGCGCCTTTTCTCATAGCTCCACGCATAAAAGCAATCGTTTTATTAAGATTATGTTCTGTTGAGTTGTCCATTTTCATTTGTGCCATAGCAATCCGCATTATCGCTCACCCCTGTCAAATTCAATTAAATCCTTTATCACTTCGCCCGCAATAATCAAACCGGCAGCAGAAGGCACAAAAGCGGTTGAACCCGGAATATCCCTTCGTTGTGTGCATTTACGCGCGGTACCGGGAGGGCAGATACAATGCTTTCGGCAACTAATGGACATATCTTCAAGCGGTCTGATCGGCTTTTCCTTTGAATAAACAACCTTTAAGCTATCTATACCACGCTTGCGGCACTCGTAACGCATTACCCTTGCAAGAGGACATACAGAGGTTTCGTAAATATCCGCAACCTCAAATGCAGCCGCGTTTACTTTGTTTCCCGCGCCCATTGAACTGATTATCGGCGTTTCTGACGCTTTTGAGTTCATCATAAGATCCAGCTTACCCTTGACGGTATCGATTGCGTCTACAATATAATCGTATTCGGTAAAATCAAACAGATCCTTTGTATCGGGCATATAAAAGGTTTTGTGCGTAATCACTTTACAATCGGGATTAATTGAGCGAATCCTCTTTTCGGCAACATCAACCTTGTAT
>JAXJRQ010000018.1:0-8517 GCA_036310525.1 Clostridia bacterium | reverse complement strand
TTACACAAGGGAGGCTTTCGCTTCGATTATGCACTCAACTATAAATTATAATTTATAGGGGTGTTTTGCGTTTGTGATTGTAGGGGAGGGTCTCTGTGCCCTCCCGTAATATATTTGTGCACGGGAGGGGATGGAACCCCTCCCCTACGGTGGGATAATTGTTTACATTCCGATAAATTACAATTTTTGTCGTATGTAACAGATAAATTGTAAATTGTTGTTGACTTTAGCGTGTTAATATGCTAAAATATTAAAGGTAATAAATATAAAAATTTTTTACGGAGGTATTTACCATGAAAAAATTATTATCAATACTAGCTGCAATGGCAATGCTTGTTACAATGACAGCATGCGGCGGCACAAACAATACTAAGGGTGATGCTGAATCAGACCTTGCATACATCAAGGACAAGGGCACAATGGTTATCGGCTACACACTTTTCAGCCCCATGAACTTTAAGGATGAAAATAACGAGCTCACAGGCTTTGAAACAGAATTCGGTAAGCTTGTATGCGAAAAGATAGGCGTAACTCCCCAGTTCCAGGAAATCGACTGGGATTCAAAGGAAATCGAGCTTAACTCAAAGAACATCGATTGTATCTGGAACGGTATGACAATTACCGAAGAAAGAGCACAGAATATGTCAATCACAGACCCGTACATGGAAAACAGACAGGTTATGATTGTTAAGGCTGAAAACAAAGACAAGTACACAAATGACGTTACAGATGCGAGTGTAGTTGCAGAAAAAGGCTCAACAGGCGAAGAGCTTGCAATGGGCGACGAATTCTTCAAGAACGCTAAGTATACAGCTCTTGACTCACAGGCAAAGGCTGTTATGGAGGTTGAAGCAGGTACATCAGATATTTGTCTTGGTGACTATGTAATGGCTTGCGGAACAGTCGGCGAAGGTACTGACTACGAAGACCTTACTTTTATCGACAAGAACTTTGAAAACCAGAACTACGGTATTGCTTTCAGAAAGGGAAGCGACGTAACTGCAGAAGTTAACAAGGCTATTGACGAGCTTATTGAAGAAGGCAAGCTTCAGGAAGTAGCTAAGAAATACAATCTTCAGGATCTTCTTATCCTTGAATAATTTAACAGAAATTAAAGCTGAGCAGACCGGCAAAAGCCGGTCTGCCGCTTGATTTTATGTAAGGTTTATCCGTGTGCTCAAAGTTTTTTGAGCCTGCAGATAAAAATTATATGGAAAGGTGTTTTTTATGACGCAGATAAGTTCATTGTTTGAGGGCTTTGGCCTCAACTGCTTTATATTTATCATAACTCTTTTAGCGGCAATTCCGCTGGGACTTGTTATAACGTTCGGTTCCATGTCGAAATTCAAGCCGCTCGCATGGCTCACAAAGCTTTTTGTATGGATAATCAGAGGTACGCCGCTGATGCTTCAGATTTTTGTGGTGCTCTACGCTCCCGGTCTTCTTTTTGATTTTCCTATACGTCAGCGTATGATGGCTGTGCTGGTCGCATTCGTGATTAATTATGCGGCGTATTTTTCGGAAATTTACCGTGGCGGTATAGAAAGTATCCCGAAAGGTCAGTACGAAGCCGGTCAGGTTCTCGGAATGACAAAAGCGCAGGTGTTTTTCAAGGTTGTTCTTTTGCAGGTTATAAAGAGAATTATTCCGCCCATGGGCAACGAGGTTCTCACTCTTGTAAAGGATACCTCGCTTGCAAGAATAGTCGGTGTCGCCGAAATTATCATGTGCGCCGAGCGCTTTACCAAGGAAGGTCTTATTTGGCCGCTCTTTTCAACGGGTCTGTTTTTCCTCGGAATGTGCGGTATTCTTACCATCGTTCTTAACCTGATTGAGAAAAAGCTCGACTATTACAAGGCGTAAGGAGGAGTTTTGTACATATGGCTGTTTTAGAAATTAAAAATATCAAAAAAAGCTTCGGAAAAACCAACGTATTAAAGGGCGTTGATTTTTCAATGAATGAGGGCGATATTGTTGCAATACTCGGTTCGTCGGGAAGCGGAAAAACCACGCTTCTTCGTTGTATAAACTTCCTTGAAACTGCAAGCGAAGGTCAGATTTTTGTTGACGGAAAATGTATATTTGATGCGGCTGATACGCAGAAAAAGACCCCGAAGGAAATTCGTGAACGTCAGCTCAACTTCGGTATGGTTTTTCAGCAGTTCAATCTTTTTCCGCAGTATAACGTGCTTGACAACGTAATGCTTGCACCGCTTCTGATGGCGAAAGAGCGTGAGGATTATAAGGCGAATAAGAAAAAAATACACGATGAAATCAGGGAAAATGCAATCTCACTGCTTACAAGAGTAGGACTTAGCGAAAAGCTTTCAAATTATCCGTGTGAATTGTCGGGAGGTCAGCAGCAGCGTGTGTCGATTGCACGTGCGCTGGCGTTTAATCCGAAGGTATTGTTCTTTGATGAGCCGACATCAGCGCTTGACCCTGAGCTTACAGGTGAAATTTTAAGAGTTATCAAAGACCTTGCGGCAAAAAATACAACAATGGTTATTGTTACTCATGAAATTGAATTTGCAAAGAATGTTGCCGACAGAATTATATTTATGGACGGCGGAATTGTGCTTGAGGACGGTACTCCCGAAGAGGTTATTGACAATCCTCAGCACGAGAGAACAAGAGAATTTTTAAATAAGATGCTGTAAAAAAAATAATGAGCGAAATTTTTCGCTCATTATTTTTGTATCAAGGAAATTTCCGAAACTGCGGGCTGATGTGGGCATCAGCCCCTACAAAATATTAATTAACACCGCATGCTTTAAGGACAGTTTTATAAACGTCCAGCTCGTAATCATATGTGTACGGATTTTCCTTTTCTCCACGTGCCATTGCCGCAAAGGATGACATCATGGAAGCGTATCTGTCAAATGCGTCTGAGCGTCTTGTGGTGGGGTCATTGTTCTCAAATTCAGTAACGTATGCGTGCATACCGTCCGCCTCGTACCGTTCAACAGGTCTGATTTCAATTGTTTTCTTTGAACCGCAGATAACAATATTACGTCTGCTAAATCCAAACGTTTCCTGTGCGCATGTTTTAACAAACGAAACACCGTTTTTGTATTCGAGAACTGCCATTCCGTAGTCCGTTGATGTCACACCGTCAATACCGGTGCATTTGTTAAAGGGAACAACTCGTTCGGGTAAACCCATTATGCCTATAACAGCGTCAATAAGATGACAGCCGAGGAAAAACATCATACCGCCCTTAAATTGTTCAAGCCACTGGCATTTGTCTGACGTCTGCGGGAAAATTCCGCTCATTTGCGCTTCAATGGAATAAATCTCGCCGAATACTCCGTTTTTAATATCCTCTTTGATTTTCAAAAGCTCGGGATTGTATCTGTACATATATCCGGTGTGGAAAACAAGCTTGTTTTTACGTGCTGTTTCAATCAGCTTTTCAAAGTCACAAAGCTCTGCACCGCCCGGCTTATCCATATGTACGTGCTTTCCTTTTTCAAACGCCAAAATTGCGTACTTTGAAAGACTTAATTCCTCTGTCTCGATTGTAACCGCTTCAATTTCAGGATTGTCGAGGATTTCCTCAAGCGTAAGCAAGGGGAGGTCTTTTATTTTTTCACTCTCACGTTCGATATATTTTTTTTCATTTTCGGGGATATGTACTCCCACTACTTCAAAAATATCCGTCTGCTTTCTGAGACTCATAAGAACCACCCCTGCGTGGTCATGACCTATGCCTATCTGTGCAATTTTAATTTTTCTCATAATATTCAGCTCCTGTGTTCATTAAAATTTTTCCTTAACAGGTCAGATTGCTTAAACCTGCTTCTCCCATTAAAGCAGTGACCAGTCAAACTGCGAAACAACGGGGAAGCTTCTGTCATTTATAAGTCTTGTATAAACCTCACCGCAATCCTTGGGTGAATAGGTTTCATCAATAATATCGAGCATATTAATTCTATTCATTGCAACGAGCTTCATGTATGCTTTCAAATCATCACGGTGCGTAAAATATCCCGGATGCGATTCTTCATTAGGACGTGCAAGAGTATGTGCACCGATAAGCGAAATTCCCGGTCCGTGCACCTTTCTGTAGTAGTCAACCGTAAAGTCGCTGTTTCGTGTACAGCCTAAAAGCGCAACACGTCCGAATCTTGCCATACAATCGAGCGTTTCGTTAAGACCTGCGCCGTTTCCCGTTACTTCAACAGCTGCATTTACACCGCCGCCTGTTACTTCCTTAACCTTTTTTGCAAAATCCTCATCAAACGGGTCAAAAGCGTAATCTGCGCCGAACTTAAGCGCTTTTTCACGTCTTTCTTTCACAGGGTCAACTGCGATTACGGGCACAGCACCTGCCGCATGTGCAAGCTGTACTGCAAAAAGTCCTAAAATACCGAGTCCCATTACCATCATTGATTCGCCCATTTCAAGCTTGGTTTTTCTTACTGCCGCCATGGGGAAATTTGCGATGTGACCGAGTGCCGCTTCCTTGAATGAAACGTTGTCGTATTCGATTTTCACGACATTTGTTTCGGGGAGTACGTTATATTCTTTGTGCGAGGACCAGAACATAGCCACTCTGTCGCCAACCTTGACGCTTTTTACATCACTTCCCACTTCAACTACAGTTCCCGACGAGCTGTATCCCGAATGACGTGGAAAAACAACCTCAGGCTTACCGTTACAGTTTATGTTCGGGTCGCCTGTGATGTTTGCTCTTTCCGTACCGCAGCTTATGGAGGATATTTCCGTCTTGACCTTTACCATGTTTGCGCTAAGCTCAGGAAGCTCTGTATCAATTAATTCCGCTTTGTTAATTTCAGTAAAAACTATCTGTTTGCAAGTCATTTTAACAACCGCCTTTCGTATTAATTAACATAATTATACTATATTGACTGATGCCTTTCAATGTGCTATACTGTAAAAAAAGATAACTATTCTGCAAAGGAAGAGGTATATGGATAAAAAATATCTGCTCTCAAGCTTTGATATGTCAAAGCTTTCTTTTGAGCATACTCATACAGCAGGTCAAATAAATTTTTCAAGACCATGCATAGGCTATGTTCTTAAAGGAACGGGCAAATTTTTGTACAAAGGAAAGACGTACTACGCCAAAGCCGGTGACATTGTCTATATAGCGCAGGGCACGCAGTATTATTCAATCTGGTATTCACAGCCTGAGGTTGAATGGTATTCTATAAGCTTTTCGTTTAATTCTTACCGTACATTTTATGACTACAGATTTCAGATAATAAAGAATTATCCGTCGGATTTATTTGATAAAATGTATTTTGCACATCAACAAAATCCACTGCTTTCGTCAGCATATTTTAATATTTTACTCGATGATCTTTACAGCAGAATGAAGATAGAAAAGGTTTCGCCGCAGTTTTTATCGATTGAGCCTGCAATAAATTATATTGAGAATAATTTCAGTGCAGATATATCAATTTCATTTCTGGCGGAGCTTTGTAACTACAGTGAGTCGTCCATGTATAAGCTGTTCAAGTCGGTTACGGGCGTTACTCCGATAACCTATAAGCATAATATTATGATTCAGCATGCACTTGATTTGTTGCAAAATACCGATTTACCGATAGACGTTATCGGGAATAACGTCGGATTTTCTTCGGCGAATTATTTCAGGAAGGTTTTTTTCACGCTTACAGGAAAAAAACCGGGCGAAATACGCAAAAACAGTATAGTTAAAGCGTGAACTTAAAAACGCTCTCTCAGAAATATATCTGAGAGAGCGTTTTTCATATTCCGAAAACTTTTTTACTGCGCTCAAGAATACCGTTTACGTATGCAAGCACAACTCCGTAATTTGTAATCGGGACGCCGTTTTCCTTGCAAAAGCTCATTCTGTTACAGAACGAACGTGAATTAAGCATACAGCCTCCGCAATGGATAACCAAATCATAATCGGTAATATTTTCGGGGAAATCCTGATGCACGTAATAATCAAAAACAAGGTTTTTACCCGTATATTTTTTCAAAAGTGCAGGAATTTTTTTTCTTCCTATATCCTCGTGCGAAACATTGTGCGTACATGCTTCTGCCATAAGTATACGGCTGTTGTCGGTAAGGCTTTCTATCGCCGACGCACCTTCGGACAGGATTTTTAAATCGCCTTTCATGCTTGCCATCATCATAGAAAACGAAGTAAGCATGATATTTTCGGGAACAATTTTATTAACCTGAGCAAAAATCTGCGAATCCGTAACAACCAAATCAGCTTTAACCTCCAAAAGTGCTTCTTCAAGCTCTGTATCACGCACAACAAGAGTTTTCATACCGTGGTCAAGGCAGTCACGCAGAAACTGCACCTGCGGTAAAATCAATCTGCCCTTTGGTGCTTCGGAATCTATCGGAACAACCATCACTACTGTACTGCCCTTCGGTAAAAGTGAGCCAATCATGGTCACGTCCTCGCTCTTTAGGGTTGAAAGCTTTTCCTGAATAAGTGAAAGCAGGCGTTCGATTGTTTGGGGTTTATTCACCGAAACACTTATTGTATCGGGATATTTTTCAGAGTGAAAATCTGCGTCATCGCATTTTGTAAAAACAAGTATATGAGAGATTTTTCGCTTCTCAAATTCGACCTTCATTGCTTCATACGCTGTCGGGTCAAAGTCCTGATAGTCTGCGGCATAAATCGCAAAATCAGTACTGTTGAGGATTTTTTTTGTTTTCTCCATGCGCTTATCACCGATTTCGCTTAAATCGCCCATGCCTGCCGTATCGGTTATGGCAACGGGGCCATAGGGAATAAGCTCCATTGCTTTTGTAACAGGGTCGGTCGTAGTGCCTTTTTTATCGGACACAACCGCCATGTCCTGACCGATTATTGCATTAAAAAGCGATGATTTGCCGGCGTTGGTATTTCCGAAAATGGATATGTGTGTACGAAAAGCCAGCGGTGTTTTTTCCATGATATTTTCCTCCTTTTATGCACGTGTGGTCTGCGGTATTTCTGTACTGAATATCAGCTTTGCGATGTTTTTGCAAAAGCTCAGAAGCATGTCGATAAAACCCGTTTTTGCATATGCAAATTCATTCGATTCAGAACAGCTTACGTCTATGTCTATACCGTTGGTTGTAAAGGTTATGTCACCGTTTATATCTGTGCGTAATATTTTTGCGCCTGCCTTTTTCCAACGGTTTACGGCTTCCTCGTGCGGATGACCGTAGCTGTTTCCCTCGCCAAGCGACATCACAACGTATTGTGCGTTTACTTTTCTGATAAATTCTTCGGTAGATGATGTGCGGCTTCCGTGGTGACCTGCCTTGGCAACGTCCGCCGACACATCTGCTGTTATATCATTTTCGCTTTCTTCCTCAGCGTCGCCCGTCAGCAAAAATTCGCTGTCGCCGTAGTCGAGCATTATCACTGCGCTGTGGTTGTTCAGATTATCGTAATCATCACGGCACGGCGCAATTATACTGATGTCAAGCACGTCACTGTGATATATATTCACTCCGTTACGTGCGGTCTTTATTTCTGTGTTTTTATCGGCAAATGCCGCCATCAGATTTTTATAAGTCTTGCTTGTGCTTTCTGCTTCGGGCATATACACTGTTTGTATGTCAAAATTTTCTGTAACGGTTTTCATACCGCCTATATGGTCTGCGTGCGGATGCGTTGCAACAAGAATGTCGATGTCGGAGTGTCCTTCGTTTTTGATGTATTCACATATTCTGTCGCCGAATTTGCCGGTTGATGCGTCAATGAGCATTGTTCTGCCGTCGGGAAGCTCAATAAATATGCTGTCGCCCTGACCTACATCAAGAAAATGCACCGACATTTCGCCCATTAATTTTGATGCGCTGAAAACGTCACCCTCGCTGTATTCGTATTTATTGTCTATTTCAATGCCGTTTACACTGCTGTTGTATATACAGCCGAAGTTCACTGCTTTTGCAAGGTCACGTACCTTGAAGTAATTATTTCCGTTTATGTTATACGCTTTAATATCGCATAAATTTCCGTTAAGGTATACCGTCTGAGAGCTGTTTTGTGCATGCTCTTTTGTAAGATTTTCAATGCTTTTAGGGGCATCGTCTGTATATGGTGATGATGTGTCAAGCTCTATGCTGTTGTTTGTGCCGTTGTAGGTACAGCCGAAATTCAGTTCATATGCAAGGTCACGCAAACGGAAATAATTGTTTCCGTCAATGTTGTATACAGGCTGTGACACGCTTTCTCCGTTTATGAGCAGTGTCTGGGATGTAGGCTGCGCTTCTTTTGCATGTACCGTTGCGGTAAATGATATAGTCAGCATTGTGTATATTAACAGGATTTTCGATTTCATGTGTTTTCTCCTTTTTGTGTTCTTGTATATTAATTATATCACATTCGGGTGTTTTTTCAAGAGTATCATAAATTGTAATTTGTAGTTGAGTGCATAATCGAAGCGAAAGCCTCCCTTGTGTAAAGGGAGGTGGGTTTTGCGTAGCAAAACTCGGAGGGATTGTTCATATATATTTAGCGATAATGCTGATTTTACAATCCCCCAGTCGCCTACGGCGCCAGCC
>JAXJRQ010000017.1:0-2648 GCA_036310525.1 Clostridia bacterium | reverse complement strand
GGCTGGCGCCGTAGGCGACTGGGGGATTGTAAAATCAGCATTATCGCTAAATATATATGAACAATCCCTCCGAGTTTTGCTACGCAAAACCCACCTCCCTTTACACAAGGGAGGCTTTCGCTTCGATTATGCACTCAACTATAAATTATAATTTACATTCTTCAATAGCTTTAAGCCATGATTTGTATAAATTGAGCTTTTCAAAGTCGCAGTCTTTTGAATTTTCAAGACCTGAAACAACCTTTGTAAACTCACGTTTTTTCTTTTCAAAAAGCTTTTTATAATTTTTATGTCCGAAAAGATATTTAGGAAGGTGATAATAAATATCCTTTTCAAACGGAGCTTGTTCACCGTTTTTCACAATAAGAACATTATAAACCTTAAATCCCTCAATTGCAATATCTTCTTCCTCAATTGTGAAATTATTTTCAATAAGGAATTTACGAAGCTCATACTGTCCGTTCATTGGCTGAAGAATAAGTTGTGCATTTCTTGCAATTTCAATATTCTCCTCTAAAATACTTGAGATAAGCTCGCCGCCCATTCCCGCAATTATAATGACGTCTGCCTCATTTTTTGAAATAGTTGAAAGTCCTTCGCCGAGCCTTACTTCAATTTTATCCTCCATGTTATACTTTTTCACCGTTCTTAATGCCGCATCAACAGGACCCTGACGTATGTCGGAGGCTATGACCTTATTCGCTCTTTTATCCTTTATCAGCTTTACGGGTACGTATGCATGGTCAGTGCCTATATCTGCAACTACATTCCCGTTTATGTATTTTATAATACACTCAAGTCTTGCTGTAATCATATAAAAACCTTTCTTTTTTTAGTTGGTATTTTTATGTAAAAATTTATTTTTTGCAGTTATCCATAAGTTTATACACACAATGTGGATAAATTTATACTGTATAAATCTCTTAAAAAACCGCATAAAACCGTAATTTTTTGTAAAATATCCACTCATGTGTTAAAAAATATAATAAATTATGTATTATTTTGTAAAAAAATGTAATAAAAATATGTAAACCTCTTAAAATGGCATAAATTAGTGAGGTTGTCCACAGTTTATAAATCCACACATGTGTGGATAACTTCGTGGATAGTGTGGATAACTGTCCCGAAATTACTGTTTTATGCAGAAAATGGTGTGGATAAATTTATTTTTTCCATGTTTATACTTTGTTGATAATATAATTCAGGTTTACATAATTCAATATAAATATGTAAACGTAAATAAAAAATATATTAAAAAGGCGGTTTGGCGTATTTTGTACGCACATTAACCGCCCTGATGCCTTATTTAATGTGAATAAGGTTTATTTTTTAATTATATCTGTGCCCATGTAAGGAACGAGAGCTTCGGGGATAGTGATTGAACCGTCGGCGTTCTGGAAGTTTTCGAGAATTGCTGCAACAGTTCTTCCTACTGCAAGACCTGAGCCGTTTAGTGTGTGTACAAACTGTGCCTTGTCCTTTGCAGTTTCCTTGAATCTGATGTTTGCACGTCTTGCCTGATAGTCCTCGAAGTTTGAGCATGATGAAATTTCAACGTATCTGCCGTAGCTGGGCATCCATACTTCAATATCATATGTCTTTGCTGACGAGAAACCTAAATCACCTGTTGAAAGACATACAACTCTGTACGGAATACCGAGTCCCTGAAGAAGCTTTTCAGCGTCGTTTGTGAGTGATTCAAGCTCTTCGTAGCTGTTTTCGGGCTTTGCAAACTTAACAAGCTCAACCTTGTTGAACTGATGCTGTCTGATAAGACCTCTTGTGTCACGGCCTGCGCTTCCTGCTTCCGCTCTGAAGCATGCTGAATATGCACAGTATTTTATGGGAAGCTCGCTTCCGTCAAGAATTTCGTCTCTGAAAAGGTTTGTTACGGGAACTTCTGCGGTAGGAATCATAAAGAAGTCGTTGTTCTTTACGTTGTATGCGTCCTCTTCAAATTTAGGAAGCTGACCTGTGCCTGTCATTGAAGCTCTGTTTACCATGAACGGTGTGAAAACTTCTGTATAACCCGACTGCTCTGTATGAGTGTTAAGGAAATACTGAATTACCGAGCGTTCAAGTCTTGAGCCGAGACCCTTGTAGACTGTAAATCTTGTACCTGCGATTTTTGTACCTCTTTCAAAATCGAATATGTCAAGGTCTGTTCCGAGATCCCAGTGAGGCTTGAATTCAAAATCAAATTCACGGGGAGTTCCCCATCTTCTGAGCTCTACGTTTTCGCTGTCGTCACTGCCTACAGGACATGACGCATTGGGGATGTTGGGGATTTTCAGCATGAAATCCTTAAGCTGTTCGTCAATTTCACGTACTTTTTCGTCATCAAGCTTAATGGTGTTGCTTAATTCCTTCATTTCCTTGAAAAGCTCGTCTGTGTTTTCGCCTGCCTTTTTCATTGCAGGAACTTTTTTGCTGATTTCGTTCTGCTTTGCCTTTTTCTGCTCAACCTCTGCAAGGATTTCTCTGCGCTGTTTGTCAAGCTCTATTGCAGGAGTGATGTCGAGGTCATTACAACGGTTTTTTAAAGCTTCTTTTATAATTTCGGGATTTTGTCTTAAAATTTTTATATCTAACATTTTTATTTTTCCTCTCTATATATTTTTAGTGAATATTGCCAAAATCCTTGATTT
>JAXJRQ010000016.1:0-1739 GCA_036310525.1 Clostridia bacterium | reverse complement strand
GCTCCGGCGGTGGCGGTGGCGGCGGCTCTTATGTTTCTACCACAGTAAAAATCGTTGATAAAGACGGTAAGACTGTAAGTGTTTCAAAATCCGTTTCCACAACAAAGGCAACTTTGACACTCCCCACAGGAAAGAAACTCACGGACGATAATTATTATACTATCACCGTAACATCTTCCGGAAAAGCAAAAGCTGATTATACAGTAGTTCTCAAAGACAGAAGCGGAAACGAAATTACAGGTACAACAGACGCAAACGGCGTTGTAATGTTACCGGGCAAAAAACATTCTGCGTATATCTTTGGTTATCCCGACAGCACTTTCAGACCTGACGGAGATATGACAAGAAGCGAAGCGGCAGCAATCTTTGCAAGACTTATTGCAGAGGAAAAAGGCGAAAAGATTTCCGGCACATCAACTGACTTTAAGGATATTTCCAAAAAGGCGTGGTATGCAAGCTATGTTTCATATCTTGAAAAGTACGGCATTATTAAGGGTTATACAGATAATACTTTCCGTCCCGACAACAAGGTAACAAGAGCTGAATTTATTGCTATGACGGTTAGATATTATGACCTCTTTAATGATGTTAAGTACACATCAACATCTGTAAAATATACTGATGTTTCAAGCAGCTATTGGGCGGTAAAAGAAATCGCTTATGCTAAAAATACCGGTTGGCTTAATGGCTATGCAGACGGAACTTTCAAAGGTGATAACAACATCACACGTGCAGAGGTTGTAACTGTTGTAAACAGAGCAACAGGCAGAAATGCTGATAAAGAGTATGTAAATGAAAACTTTACAAAGCTCAATCGCTTTACTGATGTTACCGATAGCAGCAAGTGGTATTTCTATGATGTGAACGAAGCAGCTAATGAACATATCGGCATTACTCACTCTGACGGAGAAACTTGGAGTAAGTAAGATTGGAGGTATAGCCTATGCAGGAAGAAGTTGACCAGAAAACCATAGCACTTGCGGTAAATACAACAAAAATGACGGGGCGAGTTCTTGCAAAAGCTATTCAGATGTATCTTCAACACCATAAGGATAAATCAAAGAATCCTAAAATTTATCACGGCAGGCAGACAATCAAACAGCTTATGAAACAAAATGCGGCGCTTTCAAATATTGAGATTACGGACAAAAATATCCGTTCTTTTGAGAGCGTCGCTAAAAAGTATAACATTGATTATGCACTCAAAAAGGACACAAGCGAACAGCCGCCCCGTTATCTTGTGTTCTTCAAAGGCCGTGATGTTGATGTTATCAATATGGCTTTCAAAGAATTTACCCAAAAGCAGTTAAAACACAAGGATAAACCGTCTTTGCGGAAACTGCTTTCAAAACTCAAAGAACAGGCGCAAAAACTCAATCAAAACCGGGACAGAGAAAAAAACAAGGACAGGGATATTACCTTATGACGATTGATAAAAAAGTCATTATTGCAAATGCACCTTATGTTCTGTTCTTTTGGCTTGGTGATAAGCTGGGCTATTCTTTAAGAGTTTTTGAGGGTAATAAAATATCAGCAATTATGAAAGGAATTGCGGAGCTTTTTAAGTCTCCGCTTTTCTCTTTCAATCCTATTGATATGCTTATAGGAGTTGTTACGGCAGTAGCAATAAAAGGCATTTTATATATACGCAGCAAGAACGCAAAAAAGTTCAGAAAAGGTATTGAATACGGCTCGGCTCGTTGGGGTACGGCAGAAGATATTAAGCCGTTTATAGACAG
>JAXJRQ010000015.1:0-4985 GCA_036310525.1 Clostridia bacterium | reverse complement strand
TGGTTAAGGAAATCGTTCAGTCAGGCGAGTTGGGTGAGATTTACTACATCCAGACAGGCGGCGGAAGAAGACACGGTATCCCCACACCGTTCGGTACAACATTTATTGAAGCAGATAAGGGCGTTATCGGCGCTTTGGGTGACATCGGATGTTACTCACTTGATATGGTACTTAATGCAATCGGCTATCCCAAGCCGCTTACAGTATCAGGTTATACATCAAACTTCCATGGCAAGAACCCTGACTACTTCACATCAGAGGGTAAGCCTGCTGAATATGCTGATATATTCGGTGTTGATGACTTCGGTGCTGCATTTGTTCGTCTTGAAGGCGGAATTATCCTTGACTTCAGAATTGCATGGGCAATGCATCTTGATACTCCGGGTGATACAATCATCATGGGTAAGAACGGAAGCTTGAGAATTCCTTCAACAGAATGCTGGAACGGAACAATTGGCGGTCCTTTGAAGCTCTACAAGAGAGTTGCAGGCAAGGATGTTTACACTGAATTCCCGATGCAGGCTCCGCTTGAGGAAGGCTGCTTCTATCACAAGATAAGAACATTCCTTGACGCTGTTAAGGAAAACGGCGAAGCTCCTATCTCATCAAAGGAAATCATTATTAACCAGGCAATTATCGACGCTATCAACAAGTCAAGTGCACTTGGCCGTGAGGTAGAAGTTGAAATTCCCGAAATATAAGTAAACGGAGGAAACTATTATGGCAATGAAAGTTGGTATACAGCTTTACAGCATCCGCTCTGAAATGGAAAAGGACATGGATGCAGCTTTGAAGGCTGTTAAGGAAATGGGTTATGATTATGTTGAATTTGCAGGCTTTTTCGACAAGAGTGCAGAAGAAGTAAAGGCTTTACTTGATAAGCATGGTCTTAAAGCAATTTCAGTTCATCAGGGTGCTGATCCCTGGCTTGAACAGGGTCAGGCAGCTATCGACTATTTAAAGACAGTCGGTGTTGAATACTGCGCAATTCCCTGGTATTCCGCTGAAAAGTTAGAAGGCGAAGCATGGGAAGATACAAAGAAGCTTTTCTCAGATTTCGGTAAGGCTTTAAAGGACAATGGCATCAATCTTCTTTATCATAACCATGATTTTGAATTCAAGAAGTTTGACGGTAAATATACTATCGACAAGATGTATGAAGAAGTTCCCGCTGACCTTATGAACCCCGAATTTGATACATGCTGGGTACACTATGCAGGCGAAAACCCCTGTGATTATATCAGAAAGTACAATGGCAGACTTAATGTTCTTCACCTGAAGGATTTTGTATGCAAGAACCTCGGCGGCGGTCCCGTTTACGCACTTATCGACGATAACGGCGGCGACGCAAAGGACGCATCAAAGGAAGATAACGGTTTTGAATTCCGTCCTGTTGGCTACGGTATTCAGGACTTCCCCGCAATTCTTGAAGCAGCTGAAGAAGTTGGTATTGAATATATCATCGTTGAACAGGATGATTCATATGATACTCCCGTTCTTGAAACTGCAAAGAAGAGCAGAGAATATTTAAAGACTCTCGGTTATTAATTAAAACAAATAATGGCATACCATGCGGTATGCCATTATTTGTTTACTATTTTGCTTAGCTCATATTTTAATTCTGCCACCTTTGGCGGTACAACTGAAAACATGTCAACACCTGCTCTTAAAAGTTTTTCAAGATAGTTGACATCTGCTCCCATTTCGCCGCATATGCACACGCTTTTACCTGATAAATGAGCAATTTGGGCAACTGATTTTATTATATCAATTATTTTTTTTGCCTCGTGCTTTGTCAGCGTGTACGCCTTGCTTCTGTCCTTATTAAAGGTATATCGTATTAAATCATTCGTTCCTATACTGACAAAATCCGTTTTATTTATAAGTCGGTTGATGTTTTTTACGGCTTCGGGATTTTCAATCATAATTCCGCCCGAAAATGTTCTGTATTCCTTTGCTTCTGATATAAGCTCATTTTCCGCTTCTTTAATAATATCGGCTATTTCATCAATTTCATTTTCCGATGTAACCATCGGATACATAACACGTAAATCCCCAAAAACTGCCGCACGCATCAGAGCCTTTAGTTGTGTTTTAAAAATATGCGGAAATTTTAGCGAAAATGCAATTCCCCGAAGCTTTTCGCATGCACCTTCAAATTCACTCATGTAGGCGGCATATTTATCGCAGTCTGTGTCAAGCGTGCGGATTACCACACTCTTCCCTTTTGCGGCTTCAATAACCTCTGTGTAAATTTCAAACTGTTCATCTTCATCGGGATAATCAGTTTTATTAAGATACACAAACTCGCTTCTGAAAAGTCCTATTCCGTCTGCACCGCTTTTCAGTGCGGCTCTTACATCCTGCACACTTCCTGCATTTGCACATATGCGTATTTGTCTATCGTCAAAAACAAAGTCGCTTTTTTCCTTAAATATGTCATACTGCTCCTGTAGTTTTTTCATTTCGAGAATGTCGTTATGCGCTTTTTTTATAATAGCTTCGTCAGGGTCAATGAAAACTGTATTATTAAAGACATCTATAACTGCCATTTTTTCGTCAAAGCTATCATCAATATCCACCCCTGCAATAACAGGAATATTCATTGTGCGTGCAAGTATGGCAAAATGAGAATTGTATGAACCTTTTTTGATTATAAAGCCAAGGATTTTTTCTTTCTTAAGCTTAAGCACATCACCCGGCATCAGTTCATCAGCGGCAATGATTACAGCCTCCTCGGTGTCAATTATATCGTTTTGAGACTCATTTATGTACTTTATAATAACGCCTGACACATCACGTATATCTTCACCACGAAGCGCCATATATCCGTTCCCCGTTGCTTCAAGCATATGCACCAGCTCCAAAGCCGCCGCATATACGGCATATTCAGCACTGTAGCTTTTTTCCATGATAAAGCTTTTTATCATAGAAAGATAATCTTCATCATTTATCATTATACAATGAATATTAAATATATCCGCCGCAGACTTGTCCATTATTTCCGACGCATATTTTGCACGTGTGCTCAGTTCTTTTTCAGCAAGAATTTTTGCATCACAAAATATTCCCCATTCAGACTGCGGATTGTGTGTATGCCGTTTCACGGGCGCAGTATTCTTTTTTAAAAGCTTTATCTTTCCAGATGCAATCCCAAATGATATGCTCTCTCCGTGAAAAATCCTCATAACAGACTCCTGAAATTAAAGATTATTTTTCAAAAATTCTTCTATGTCCCTTGCGGCTTTTTCTTCATCGTCACCGCTTATTATCAGCTTTATTTCCTCACCGCACTTTATTCCGAGCGCCATAAGTGCAAATAGTCTGCCTGCACTTATCATTTGTCCGTCCTTAGATACACTTATCTCAGACGAATACTCCATTGAAAGCTTTACAAGCATTCCTGCCGGACGAGCATGAAACCCCATCGGATCCTTTACGGTATAAATAATTTCTTTCATAATTATATACGTTAACTCCTTATTTCCATATATTCAACATTTCTCACACCATGCATAAGACCTAAAATCTCTTCCTTTGTTGCAAATTCCGTCGAAAAAGCACTTGCACTTCCTGCACAAATACCCATTAAAAATGCTTTATTCAGGTCATTGTCCGCCATATATCCCGCAATAAAGCCGGCAACCGCACTGTCGCCTGCTCCCGTTGAATTAATAACCTTACCCTCAGGCGCTTTAGTATACATTACATCTCCGCTTTCCGCTGCAAGTATTCCTCCCTCGCCTGCCATTGACACAAACACATTACGTGCGCCTCTTTTTTGAAGTTCTTTTGCGCAACGTGCAATTTCCACTTTATCGGTAAGCTGTCTGCCGAATATTTCGCCAAGCTCATGATGGTTCGGTTTTATCAGAAACGGCTTATATTCAAGTACAGCTTCAAGAAGCGTCTTCTCGGCATCAACCACAAAATTAATTTTCTTCCCTGACAGCCCTCTCATTATATCGCAGTACATTGTATCAGGCAAGCCTTTTGGTATACTTCCGGCAAGTACAAGAAAATCGCCGTCGCAAAGCATGTAAAGCTTTTCATACAAATCATTTATTGCATCAGCATCTATCTGTGGTCCCTGAGCATTTATTTCCGTTTCGGTTTTGGCTTTAAGCTTTATATTAATTCTCGAACAACCATCTTTAAGAGGTATAAAATCCGTCTTTATGCCGTCATTACGCAAAAGACGCTCTATTTCATCACCCGTAAAGCCTGCTTTAAAGCCGAGTGCAGTATTTTCAATGCCAAGATTTTTTAGCACAACGGAAACATTTATTCCCTTTCCGCCCGGCATAATTTTCTCCGCAGTTGTTCTGTTTACCTTTCCCTCGCAATAATTACTGACATTTACAACATAATCAATTGCAGGATTAAAAGTTATAGTATAAATCATTTCTGTTCTCCGTTAATTTTTTATATATTCATTATATAGCTAAATATAACTTAATTCAATTGATAATGTACATAAAAATAGATACTTTTTTTAATAAAAGTGTTACAGCCTCCCCGTTATTACCACAAGGGAGGCTGCTGTCTGTTTGGCGACTGTCGGAGCTTACGCGCACTTTTTCAATAAAAAAGTGCGTGTTCCGAAACTGAACCACGCACCGAAAAATACATGGCTCAATTTGTCGCCCAACAAATTTGAATAATCACTTATTTTCTAAAAAAGCGTATAAAAAGCAGAGCACATATATTTTTACCGTAATAAAAAAATACGCCTTAAAAAATAAACTTATTCAAAATATTGGGCAAAATTATTATACCACAATTTTTGTATTTTGTCTATATATTTATTGAAAATTATAACAGCTATGAATATTATTAATTGTAGTTATGTAAACCATTTTGTGTGCATAAAGTTATCCACATTTGCGTGGATAACTGTGGATAACTTGCAAAAAAAGAGGAAAATTCGCCCAAAATGCGTGGATAAATACGTTGACAAAGTGGACAGTAACATAAAATACACT
>JAXJRQ010000014.1:0-21867 GCA_036310525.1 Clostridia bacterium | reverse complement strand
TACAGCTTCTTCAAATGCAACTGGTGGGACTATGATATTGGTAATAACAAGACATACATCGAAGACCTGAAATCAGTTGCATCATATCAGGGCTATTCTCCGGAAGATGTAGACGAACTTTTAAACAATGGCTTCACTCCGGAGGAGGTAGAGGAGTATCTGTATTGTTGTGGGTGATATATTATATAATTAAAAAAGAGTTTATTTTGGACGGGGTAGTTGACATTAATGTAGATAAGAACAGATATAGTATGTCAACAGTGATGAGTTGGTATAGTGTTTTATCTATTAGGAAATTACGGTGCTTATGTTGTGATTTTCTGATAGCAAAAAACTCCATTTGTCATAATGGCAAATGGAGTTGGGCATATAATATGGCAGTGTGTACCGTTATGTTTGCTACCCGTATGTCCGTTATTTTCAACTCCGACGTAATGAAATCCTCCTTGTATTCATAGTTTTTTGCAAATTTAGTTTACTGTGATAAAACACCTGATGCTTTGGGTAAGAGCAGACGTATTTTTACATATACAATGTTTCTGCAAATAATGGCATAAAGAATCAGGGTTGTTTTTCTTTGGATTTTGACGGAGGTATTCCGAACATTTTTTTGTATTGTCTGTAAAAGCCGGAGTAATCGCGAAAGCCACATTCAACTGCTGCTTGCATAGGATTCACGGAATTTTTAATCTTTCTGTTGGCAAGAACCAAACGACACTCTAAAATATATTTATGAATGGGGATATGCAAATCTTTTTTAAAGATATGTGCAATATGTGATTCGGATACATGAAAATTATCTGCAATAACCGTTAACGTAAGCGTTTTTTCTATATTATTTTTCACATACTCAATAATTTTTTCGGTAATAGGGCTTATATTATATTTCAGTGAGCTGTTATCCTGTTCCTTGAGATATATCAGTATTTGTGCAAGAAAAGATTTTATAAGGATATTTTTCTCGTTTTTCTGCAATTGTGCATCAGGAATATCTCTAAGTTTTGTAAACAGTTCGGTGATTTCACTGTTTCTTGTTAAAAAGAATCTGTTCATTTTTTGAGATATGATTGCGTTTAATTCTGAAACGTTTTCAAAATTAAACACACATCTGCAATAATCCTTTTCATCACCTGAAACAACAAAACAATGAAAAGTTTCCTTCGGAATAATAACAGTTGTATACGGAAGAAGCTTTTTTGTGCCTGTCTCCGTTATGATTTTGGCATCACCGCCAATATAAAAGAAAATCTCATGATATGTGTGTATTTCATTTCCTATTACATCACGCATACCTTTTGCGTACTTGAATTTTATTTCTTCATTTTCAATGATTTTTGCAAATTCATCAACCATACAATCACCTTCTTTTCACATAATAACATATCACTGCAGAAAAATCAATGTTTTTCGCAGTTTTATCAATTCTCATTGTAAAATTTATATGATATACTGTTACAAGGGTGATAAAGTTGAATTGTTTACTGATTGATATAGGAAGTACTTTTATAAAAAGCGAAGTCTATGATGACTCAACCGGAGATGTTGTGTTGTATAATGCGTTACCGTTTCCCGAACCCAAAATTGCAAATGAAGAACAGTTTTTGGTTTCTGCTGAAGAAATCAGGGAAAAAATTTTGCAAATTTTTGCTTCAACCGCAGAGTATAATTGCAAAAAGGCATTTTTCAGTGTACAGATGCATGGTTATGTGATAAAAAATATCGATACCGGATTTTCTGATTATGTTTCATGGAGAGATAAAAGCGGCGATATTTCTAACCCATTATTTATGGGTATAGATTTTAACAGAATGGGGACATCGCTGAAAAATAATCTTCCATTGGTTAAAATCGTACCTGAAAATCTTATGGGCGAATTTTTTACATTAGGCTCTTACATAAGTTGGGTTCTTACAGAAAAAAATGCAACTCATATAACAGATGCGTGTGCGTCCGGATTTTATTACTCTGATAGCGGCAAGTGTAACGAGTACATAAAAGAACTAAAGATGCCTGAGGTATACAAAGAAATAACCCTTATTGGTTTTTATAATGATGTACAAATTTACACTCCGGCAGGAGATCATCAGATAAGCTTTTTGGGGTGTGGGGCAAAGAAAGACAAATATCTTGTGAACATAGGCACAGCCACTCAAATTTCTTGCATTCACGACAAAAGCTATCCCGACGGCGAATATGAGAAACGCCCGTTTTTCAGTCAGGATCTTTTGTATACTATATCCGGATTGGTTGGAGGTGACAAGCTTCATCTCGGTAAAGGCAAGGAGGAGCTTTTAAAGCAGATACTGGAGGCTGTCAAAAAATTGCCTGCAAAAAAGGAGATTTTGCTCGGCGGCGGCGGAGCAAAACAGATATTCAGTTTCTTAAGCAACGAACTTTTATATCATAATATTAAATGCTCTTTGGTGGAAAACAATATTGGAATGGAGGGATTAAAAATGATAGCTGAAAAGAAAAGAATAAAAGTGGGGACAATGCTTTCGGAAATATGCTTCCCCAATTTCCCCATAATAGCAAAAAACAGCGGACTTGATTTTATTATCATAGATAACGAACATGGATGCTTTGACTATTCAGATATATCAAGATTAACGGTCACTGCAAATCTTGTTGGTTTAAAAACTATTGTTCGAATCGGAGACAGTAGTCGTGGTCATATTACAAAGCTTGCGGATATGGGTGTTTTTGGCTTTTTGTTACCTATGACAAATCACAGTGAGGATATAGAAAAGGTTGTGGAATATGCCAAATATGCTCCTGTAGGAAAGCGAGGAGTGTCCACAACACGTTCTCACACATTATATAATCCTCCTTTGCTGACGGAATATATGAAGCTTGCAAATGAGAGGATGAGGATATACGCACAGATTGAAACTGTATGCGGTGTGAAGAATGTCGATAAAATATTAGCAGTAGAGGGCGTAGACGGAGTTTTTATCGGTCCCAATGATTTGTCGGTTGATATGAATTGTATTTCTGATAAAAAAACATTATACACAGCAATAGAAAAAATTGCCGCTGCTGCAAACGAAACAGAAAAACCATTTGGAATTATAACAGGAGACAAAGAGCTTATTGAATATTCAATTCGGAATAATGCAAGCATGGTAAGTGTTGGAAGTGAACTGAATATGCTGATAAACGGATGTAAAAGAATACAGGAGTTGACTATATAAAAATTAAGTAAAATCCGTATCTCTGTAAAGGCTAAAATGTATGATAAAATCAGCCCTGACAGAAATACGGATTTTTGATTTTGTGGTAATTAAAAAGGTTTACATAATTTTTGTGTTTAATCAGTCAAAAATAAAATATTCTCCGCCGTTAGCTTTGAGTTTAACATTTATTTCATCTTTATTGTTAATTTTCAAATCTTTTACAGTCAGCATATAATCAATATCATATTTTGGAAAAATTCCAATTATACGGTTATCGGCATAGACTGTACAGTTTATCGGTGCAAGCATGGTACAGCCTGCATCAACTGCCAGCGCACGAAAATCTGAAGCTGTAAGTGACGGGAAGGTACAAAGTATACTTTTTCCGTTGTCTTTTTTCATCTGTGCACATAAAATTTTGCCGTTGGGATAGCGTGATACTATATCATCTTCCGAACAGTCCGTAATTTCAATCAGCGGAAAATCGAGTTCAAGCTCAGGAACGGGGAAAAAGTTATATTGTTTTATTTTATATCCAAACTCCTCATTTTTGAATGTATGCTCAAATTCTTTTACTGAAAATCCCGTAATTTCCTTTACATTATCGTAAGAAAATTCAGGATTTAAAATGCCTGCGGCATAATGCCACACATAGGTTTTTCCATGTGCATTGTTTTTGAGTAATTCACGTAATTTCTCATCTACATTAAATGCATTTGCAAATACAATCATCTTATACTGTGAAAGGTCACAGTCGTACAAATCGCACATTCTTAATGTATCTACAGGTGCACCGCAAAGCTTCAGCTCGCTTTGCAGGTTATACATAAGTCCTCCTGTCAGACCATAGCTTGCAGACATTGCTTTCAATGAGCTTTCATCTACTACAAGCAGTATTTCCGATATGCTTTTGTGTTCTTTTTTATTTATTTGCTTCTGAACTTCTGAAAGGTCAGATATCAGTTCCATAATTTCGGGCATATCATACCAGCCTTCGCCTAAATCCATCCACCAGAAGCCCTGATTGCAGGCGAGATTTTTTACACCTTCCCGTAAAATAAGTGTTCTTGTTTCAAAAAAATTCTTTGCGCGCTCGGGACGTGTATCAAGATGTGTCCAATTATCTATTTCATCAAGCCATACAGCCTTTTTATTAATCGAATATGACGGACATTGTTCGCCGCCCGGGTCTCCCGCAAGAGTGCGGAAATATGCCTTGGGTGAAGCAAGAAAATCTATGTATGGGGAGGTGATTACCTTTTCAATATCGAGATGTCCCGAATAAGCCGCCTGAGGCATATACATATACCCGTAAAAAATTCCTGCTGCGGCATTGCCGTTTGTTGCATCTTTAACGGTTTTACACAGCATTTCACAGGCATATGCGTTTGAGGACGATACAAATTCATTGTAGTCAAGGCAAATAAGGTTCTTGTTACTATCATAAAAAAGCTCTCGCAGACTGTTCTTTTTTGTGTCACGGACAGTAAGAGAGGGAACAGTTATTTCGTCAATACTGCCAAATCCCCATTTTGAAAGCAAAGTTTTTTCATCGCCGTATTTTTCAAGACCGAAGTTTATAAACATTTTGCGGTTGGTTACTCCGAAATCGCCACGTTTTTTTTCTGAACGTGGGCGCCAGCCACCCCAAAGAGCTGTTTCTCCGCACATTCCGTAGGCAACGTGATAGCCTATAATCTGGTTTGCATATTTTAAATTGTTAATATGCATTATAAGCTTTTCCAATGCCTTGCAGGCATCCGAAAGCCATTGCGGTGAGGAAAAGCTCTGAAGTCCTATTATACCGTCTATATTTTTACGGTCATCCTTAAAACTGCCGTCACCACCGTTTACCGAGTATCCGTTGGAGTTAAATCCGAACCAGTCGTGTTTGTCTGAGCCGCACAATTCTGAAAGCCTTTGAGGTGTATCCTCAAAGCCCTCATAAACGAATATATCATCGGGATGATTTTTGCACCAACCGACAGGTGCATTGAGTTTAACTCGTGGCATATATAAAATATCAGGGTTTGAGCCCAGAACAGCGTCAAGAGTTTCGTCGGTAAGGCGGTAATCGTAGGTGTTATCATCAACCCATCCGCTGTGGAGGATAGTGGTGTGATATTTAACCCCTGCATTTTCAAAATCCTTGTGAAATCTCCTGTATTTGGAATAATTCTTTGAAAAAATTATCTGGTTATGGTTTTCGTCATATCTGGGAGGGTCATAACAAAAACCCAGTCTGGACCAGAAAAAAGGTGTTTCTCTTAAATAATCAAAGCTTTTCATAATAATCTCCTATCTGCACCAATGCGGCACAAAGTTATATTTACATTTCTGCACCAATGCGGCACAAAGTTATATTTACATTATATAAATTTGCTTCAATTCTGAAAAGGTGGATTTTTTCTACACCCTGTAATGAAAATATATGCCGTAATGGGGTTGATAAAACATCCACCTTTGCAAGATGCCGTATGCGTGTTAAAATTTTAGTATAAAAAAATATCAAAAAAGAAAGGTTGAGATATTATGAAAACTAAAAAATTATTAAGTGCTGTTTTAGCGGCTGTAATGCTTACAGGATGTATGAGCGGCTGTGGAAAGGAAGATTCAGCACAAAAGGACGGAGTAACAACAGTTTCGATATGGGGAAACGGTGCAGGGGTTAATATAGAAGCCGGAGTCGCACAGAAATTCAACGAAACTATTGGCGCAGAAAAGAAGATAAAAATTGATTATCAGGTAAAAGAGGGCGATATTCAGGAGCAGATAGAAATAGCTTTGCAGTCAGGAAATGCTCCCGACATATTCCGTGTAGGAAAAGTGAAGGAAATGGCGGAAAAGAAATACATAGCTCCTCTTACGGCATTTGAAGGCGGACAGGAAATATTTGATAAATCCGTGGCAAAGGGCGGTTCTGATGATGAGGATGTTACCGTTGCTGACGGAGTACCGTATACCATAACAAACAGTATCCTTACATGGGGACTTATTTATAACGTGGATATGTTCAAGGAAGCAGGACTTGTTGACGAAAACGGAAACGCAACACCTCCTCAGACATGGGAAGAATTCAGAGATTATGCAAAGAAGCTGACCAACAAAGAAAAAAGACAGTACGGAACAATCCTGCCTATGAAGTGGGGCGGATGGTTTGATTATGATATACTTCATTCGGCAAAGTCGTCCTCACCTAATCTTGGATTTAATACAGAAACAATGCAGTATGATTATTCTGATATGAATGAAATGTTTAATATTCTTTTAGGTATAAGAGATGACGGTTCATGTTATCCGGGTTCAGAGGGTATAGATAATGACCCTGCACGTGCAAGATTTGCAGAGGGCAATATTGGTATGAAAATATCTGTGTCATGGGACAGCGGAGTATTTAAAGAGCAGTTTGTGCCTGAATTCGACTGGTCTGTTGCACCTATCCCAACATATTCAAAGGATGAAAAGTATAAGCAGTTTATGATGCTCTCAAACGGCTTATTTATAAACAATAATGTTGTGGGAACTCCTAAGCAGGAGGCGGTGTTTGAAGTATGGAAGTATTGGCACGGCGAAGAAAAAGCGAAAATTTTATTTGAAGAAGGTATATCAATTCCGCTTGACTATGAGATAGTGAAGGGCATAGAAACCGATACAAAGGGTTGG
The DNA here is from genome assembly GCA_036310525.1 of Clostridia bacterium. GTDB lineage: Bacteria > Bacillota > Clostridia > UBA1381 > UBA1381 > UBA4716. The sequence goes on along the minus strand of JAXJRQ010000014.1, from coordinate 15,028 downwards.
AAGGAATTTGCACAGATGAAGGAAATAAGTGCAGCTGCACCTAAAGCTCTTAAGACATTGACAGCAGGCGAAACAACATTGAAGGAGTTGTTCGTCAATGAGGTTTGGAACGGAAAAATGACGGTTGAAGAAGCTACAGCAAAGTATTCTGAAATTGCCAATGCAGGTATTGAAAGATACTATGAACAAAACAAGTCAGCAAGCTTAGAAGAAGATAAAAAGCTTGTAAACAAAAATTCATTGAGGTGAAATTAATGCAGGAGACAACAAAAGGAAGCATAAATACCAAAGCGGGTACAAAAAGTATTTTTAAAAAGAAGAAAATGCGAAGAACTATTCAATGCTATGCAATGATTGCAACACAGCTCATAGGTCTTTTGGTATTTACTCTTTATCCTATGCTTTGGGCAGTGAATAAAGCATTCTATTTCTATACGGGAGTTCCGTCGGAAACAACATTTTCAGGACTTGAAAATTTTAAAAATGTTTTTACGGACGCTACATATTGGAGAACGTGGGTTACTACAATAGAATTTGCACTTATAAAGCTTGCAATTGAATTGCCTATATCAATGTTTTTGGCGGTAATACTTAACAAAAAATTGATGGGAAGAGGGATTTTTCGTGCAATATTCTATTTGCCGAATATAATCAGTGTAGCTATTGTCGGTCTGGTGTTTTCAAATATGTTTGATTTTTTTGGATTTATGAATGCATTGCTTATAAAGCTTGGACTGATTTCGGAGGAGATTTATTGGTTTGGCTCGTTTAAAACGGCTATGATTGCTCTTATTATCGGTTCAGTATGGATGGGCTTTGGAACAAATATGATGTTTTTCCTTGCGGCACTGCAGAATATTGATAAAGAAATTTACGAAAGTGCATATCTTGATGGTGCAAGCAGTCCGACGGTATTCTTTAAAATTACTCTGCCGCTTGTGGCACCGGCTGTACAGACAATAGTGCTGCTTGGCATAAACGGTACGCTTCATGTCAATGAATACATTCTTGTAAGCTCAAACGGTGCGCCGGGCGGACAAACACTTTCTGTACTGGCATATCAGGTGAGCAAATTTGTACCCGGATTTATGGATTCTGCTGTGAAAACAAATCTCGGCTACGGCTGTGCAATGTCGATTATAACATCAATTATTATGTGTATTATTGCACTTACCTACAATAAGCTTACGCAAAAAGCAAACAGTATATATTAAGAGGGTGACAATATGGAAAATAAAATTAAAATAAGTGCAAAAATAGTTTATTATGTTATTTTGGTAATTGTGGCAGTGATAACATTAACTCCTATATTATATACAATTTGCGGAGCATTCAAGACTAATTCGGAAATTCTTGCAAATCCTGAAAATATGTTTCCGAAAGAGCCTACATTTGACAATTTTATAACAGCATGGAATTCTAAAAATTTCAATGTAAAAACTATGACGTGGAACAGTATTTATTACACTTTAATTTCAGTTGCAATAACAATACTCACTTCTTCGATGGGCGGATACGTTTTTGCAAGAGGCGACTTTTACGGCAAAAAAGTAATTTTTGCAATTCTTACAAGTCTTATGTTTATTTCGCTGGGTGGAATAACGATTTATCCAACCTTTGAAGTACTAAATCTTCTTGGTTTATCGCAGTCTATATGGGGACTTCTTGTAATGAAGGTTTTCGGAATAGGAATTGTCCAGATATACCTTGTAAGAAGCCACATACTTACGCTTCCGAAATCAATCGAGGAGGCGGCGGAAATTGACGGGTGTGGTTTTATAGGAATATATTTCAGGGTGATAATGCCTCTTCTAAAACCAATACTTGCAACTATCGGTATTCTTGCATTTCAGGGTTCATGGAACGAGTATCTGATGCCGACCATATTTACAATGTCACGTCCCGAGCAAAGGACGCTGATTGTAGGGGTAATGGCGCTTAAAAATTCGGAGGCGGCGGCATCCTCGTGGAATCTTATGCTTGCAGGTGCAACAATTTCACTGATTCCTGTTCTTTTTGCATATGCAGTCGGAAATAAATATTTTGTATCAGGACTGGCAAGCGGAGCAGTTAAAGGTTGAGAAAACAGAAGGGAGATGATAGAATGGCGAAAAGAATTTTATCGTTATATTTGATTTTTGCAGTGCTTATGGGGTTTAACGTAAGCTATGCACAAAGTATGCAGTCTGAAAAAAATGACAGCAGCATTATCTTACTGAAGAATCTGGGACTGGATGAGCTTGATGCTGATAAAAGCGAAGAAAAGCTTACCCGTGCAGAGCTTGCATATCTGGCATACAGCCTGAAATTCGGTGGAATTAAGCTTTCGGAGTATCAGAGCGGCAGTGTAAGCTTTTCAGATGTAAGTACTGCAACGGAATTCGGCGTTTATATAAATATGTCTTATGATGCAAAGCTTATGTATGGCACAGGTGACGGAGTATTTCTGCCGTATGAAGATGTCAGCATGAATGATATCATAACTGTTTTCTTAAGAGTTGCAGGCTATGGCCCTGTAATCAGCTACATTAAAAACATAGCTGATATACCTCAGGCGGCATATTTGCTCGATGGAGTAAGTATAAAGGATTCAGCATCAATTACTCTTGGCGAAGCTGCCCTGATTGCAGTTAATGCACTTGATATTGAAGTAATGTTTGAAGAAAATATGATTGTCAGTGACGAAAACAATACCGTACTTAATGAATATTTCGGACTTTATTATAAAGACGGTATCTATTACACAGGCAAAGCTGCAGAAGCTTCCGATATGAATATAATGCTTGACAATAAGCTGTACGAAACATCGGATATTTTGGAATATGAAGAGCTTAACGGTTATAAAGTAAGAGCTTATATAGATTTAGATGACAATATTGTTCAGTTTATTGACGGTAAAAAATTTAAAAATTATACATATGTCGTTGAAGCTGAGGATTTTATATCCGTATCGGATGATTACATATATTTTTATAATGAAAACAATAACCGTGACAGCATCAGCCTGAATGGAATTACGGAAATTTATAATGGTGTAGGCGTAGACTTTGAAGCAAATGATTTCAGCTTTGACAACGGAAGAATTGTATTTGTTGCTCCCAACGGCGGAGATTATACAACTGCACGTATAGAACGGTATGAAACATTGGTTGCAGGTGCGGTAAGCGAAGATATTGTTTATGATTACTTCAATCCTGCGATTAAGCTCGACTTGAGCAAGAAAACGGCGATATTTCTTGAAGGCAAAGAGATTTTATCAAGTGATATACAGAAAAACGATGTGCTGTCTGTTGCACGCACAAAGGACGAAAGAAAAACTACGGTTTATGTTTCAAGAAGAAGTACAGCAGGAACAGTAACACAGATTAGTGAAGACAGCTTTGAAATAGACGGAAGAAAAATTTACCGTACACGGTATTTTGTGCAGAATCAGACAGAGCTTTTAACAGGTTCTTCAGTGGTGATAGCAGTAGATTATTTTGGAAGAGCTGCTGCTGTAATTAAGCAACGTAATGATAACTTCATATATGGATATATGGCAAAGATTTTTGCAAGTGAAGCAGAGGCAGACGTACCTGTTTTAAGAATTTATCAAAGCGATGGTAAGTTTTACACTTATGAGGTTTCAAAAGGAATAACCGTCAATGGAAAAAGTGTTAAAAACGCTTCCATTGATACACAAAATGATTTTATGACAGCTATGAAAACAAGAGTTAGTATTGAGGATGGCAAAGTAACAGAAACTGTAATGAGTGACTATGTGGCTCAGCTTATAAAATTCAAAGTAGGAAAAGACGGAAAAATAACCAACATTGATACTGCAATACAAAATTCAAATGAAACAGAAGCAAATCTGAAGCTTCACGGAAGTGTAGAAAATGTCGGATTCAGAAGCGGTGCAAATCAGCTTTCATATTCCTACATAATTGATTCGGGGAAAACAGCTGCATTTTATGTCCCCGACAGTGCGCTGAATACATTTGACGATTTGGGGCGGGTTGATAATGGAAAGCGAAATTCTGTATCAAATGACGCATTCAGGCTTGCAAATGCTTCTATATTCCAATCGGGTACGAAGTACAATGCCGACGGATACGATGTAACGGATGGTGGAGTTGCAGGCGCACTTATAATTGATAATGTGAACGCAGCTTCTGCCAATATGATAGATGTGGATGCCGAAAGTGCGGTAGTAGTTATTGAAAAGGTAGTTGAAACATTAAATATCCGTGAGGAATTAAGTTACGGAGTAACATACTGGCAAAATGGTAAGCAGAAATATAATGTTGTTGCATATCCGAAGGAATTTTTGAAGGATTTATCCGACCCGACATCCGTGCCCAAGGCGGGAGATGTTTTACAGCTCAGTATTGACCTTGATAATGAAATCAACGGCTTTGCCGTAAGATATGATAACGAGAACAATGTTTTAAATACAGGCTGGGATAATTGTCAGTGCTTTGTCGGATACTGCTATTCATACGATGACACAGGAATTATAATGACACAAAATGCAGATGGTACGGGTGAGAAGAAAATTTTTGCTTCAATATACCTTCTCGACAATACATATGTATACAATGCGGGCGACGGAAGAATTAAAAGCAGTGTAAGAAAGGGAGGTCTGTTTGACCTTCGTTCATTCAGGGATTATATTACTGAAAGCTCAAAGATTTTTGTCAGAGGAACATATTCCAATCCTTCGACGCTTGTAATTTATGAATAATGGAGGCAGCTATGAAAATTTTAAAAAAGGCAATATCATTTTTGCTCTCGGCAATAATGCTTATGAGCGCTTTGCCCGCAGCGGCAGATACAAGCTCGGGACCTGATCTTATAGTAAGCGATATAGAAATTTCAAATCCTTATTATGAGGTGGGGGATATTATTTATATCACCTTGCATATAACCAATATCGGAGATACAGCAATGAAGCTGGGCTCGGCAATGATACAAAATATAGAAGGCATGACCGCACATGGCAGTACATGGAACTGGTCAAGACCGACAATATTTCCCGGGGAAACAATAAGATTTGTTTTAAATGCTCCGTATGAGGTCACGAGTGAAGAGATAAGCTTTCGGGGAAGATGTAATTCAGCTGCTCAGACCTCTACAGAACCCACTGCAAATCAGGGAAACAATTATCTCGATGTAACCTTTACACCTGTGCGTGAGACAAAAGATCTTGTAATAAGGGACATCAGCATCAAAGATTTAAATTTCAGCGAAGGAAATGTAGAAACCTTTGAAATAGAATACCAGAACACCGGTATAGAAGATATTCCCTACGGAACAGTGGAGGTTAAGCTCACAGTCAACGGAAAAAACTACATCTTAAAGGATGTGTCCTCTGTTCAGTCAAGAGAGACAAGGAAAATTAAAAGTGAAGGTATTTATGTAGAGGGTGAAAAAGCAGAGGTCACAGCAAATATAAACATCAATGCATCTATGCCGGAGGATAATTATGACAATAATATCTTCACAAAAACCTTCGGTGCAACCAAAGCAGGAAAATATGACTATACGTGGACAGAGCTCCGTCTTGGCGGAGGCGGATGGGTAAGAGATATGTTTATTCATCCGAAATTTGAGGATGAGCTGTTTATCGGAACAGACGTAAACGGTGTGTACAGATTTAACCCGTATACCAGAACAAATGAACAGCTTTTTGCTTGTATGGATAAAGAATATGAGAATATGAAGTTCTTTATGGAAATGGCGGCAGATTATAATAATCCCAATATTATGTTTTGCGCCGGCGGAAACCATTATAACGGTACATCCGGTGCGGAAGCTATGCATTCACAAGGCGGAATTCACCGTACGTTTGACGGCGGAAAAAACTGGGAGCATGTACCTGTACCCTTTGAATATGCTGAAGAGGTTGACGGAACAAACGGACTTATAGCCGTAGACCCTAATGATACAAATATTTTGTATTCAGGCACATCGCGCGAAGGCTTATGGAAGACGGAAAATGCGCTTGGACGCTCGGTAAAATGGGAGCGTGTTAATCTTCCCGGATACACCTATGATTATGTAAATTCCGGAAAATCAGTAGGTACAATCATATTCGATGAAAAATCCGAAATTAAAGACGGAAAAACACAGGTATTCTATGTTGCCGCAGATAATACCGGAATATATAAGACAACAGACGGCGGAAACAGCTTTACTATAATCGAGGGAAGTCCTAAGCACAAATACAATAATCTTATTCTGGATGCTGAGGGCAGGCTGGTATTATCTTGTCAGGATGCAGGTATTTACAGATATGAAGACGGTGAATGGACTGATATAACTCCCGTAAGCAGCAGAGTTGATTACAGAATGGATGTAAACCCAAATGATGCAAATATGATTGTCGCTACGTCAAAAAGTACGCTTTTCTTTACAAAAGACGGTGGAGTATCATGGAAAGAGGTATTCCAGACCTCTACGCTCAAAAATAAAATGCCCTGGCATGATGATTTTTTCCATCAGCAGTCTTTGGGTTATGTACGCTTTGATCCGCACAATAAAAACAGAATGTTTTACGGTGCATGGTTTGGTGCTTATGAAACCACGGATATTACAGCAGATAATGTTGTATGGGAGGATATAACCTACGGAATAGAGGAGCTTTGTGCAATATCTCTTACTACGCTTCCCGAAGGTGCAAAAGGAGACTTGATTTTCGGTGCGTGCGATGTCGGTGGTGTAAAGGTGGATGAGTTGTTTGAATTTCCTACAATTCGTGTGAATGAGCCGTTTATGCAGGACACAACGGAGGTTGATTACTGTGAAAAGCACCCTGAATTTGTGGCAAGAGTGGGCAATCATATGCGTGACAGCGGAGCAGGACGTGCGGCGTATTCTACCGATTACGGCGATACGTGGACATCGGTTACATCGTATCCGCTCAAGGAAGACGGTGTTACATGGGCAGAAAACGGAAAAATAGCGGTTGCAAGCGATTACAATGAAAACGGAGTGCCCACAATGGTTGTAACAACTGTTAATGATGCATGCTACAGAAGTACCGACAAGGGCGAAACATGGACAAAGATTTCCACGCTGCCCGAGAAGATGATAACAATGTGGATGAATAAGGTACAGCCTGTTGCTTCCGACAGGGTAAACAAAGACGTATTTTATGCGTTAAACCCGACAACAGGTGATTTCTACACAAGCTATAATAACGGAGAGAGCTTTGCGATAAGCAGTAAGCTTCCCATTGGGGACACATATTCCCGTGTTATAGCAGTACCGGATAAAGAGGGACTTATTTATGTATCATTAAACGGTAACGGGCTTTATCGTTCTGACAATTACGGCAAAACGTTTACCAAAATAAGCGGTGCGTCTGTTGCATACGGCTTTGATGTGGGAGCAAAGGCTCCGTGCAGTGAACATGAAACATTGTTTGTGCTCGGAACGGTTAACGGAAATAAAGGAGTTTTCAGAAGTACAGACCTTGGTGAATCATGGGTAAAAGTCAATGATGAAAAACAGCATACCTTATATGACAGAGTGGAATTTATAGAAGCAGACAAGCAAAGATTCGGTGTTGTATATGTAGCAAGTCATGGAAGCGGAATAATTATAGGTTATCCGTCAGAGCTTGATTTGGAGAAACCGAGAGTGGGAATTTACGATGAAATAAACGGAAAAACCATAAATACTGCAACTTATGAGCTTCGTGGCGGTGCGACAAAGCCCGGAACTGTTCACATTAGTCTGAATGGAACGGAAACAGAGCTTACTCTTGATGAGCAAAACAGATATTCTTATACCTTAAATCTCATCGAGGGCGAAAACACCATAAAGGTTTACTCGTATGATACAAACGGAAAAAAATCAAATGAAGTAAATTATACCCTGAATTATGATCCAGAATATATAGGACTTATATTAAGCAGCGATACAGTAATTGCGAAGGCAGACACATATACAATTTCCGGATTTGTAGATACGAATCCGCTACAAACAGCAGTATATATCAACAATGAAGCTGTTGCGGTTGATAAGCAGACAGGAGCTTTTGAAAAGAATGTAAGTCTTAATTTGGGAGAAAATGTGTTCACTGTTTCAGCAGCTAACAGTGTTTCATCAGAGGTAAAAGAAATCAACATAAATTATGATTTGACACCGCCGGTTATCTCGTTTGAAAATCTTACAAAAGCTACAGATGACCCCTTGTTTATTCTTGAGGCAAAGCTTAACGAAGCGGGCATTATACAGGCAAACGGTAATAGTTATAATGTAAATTCTGCAGAGGAAATTGTCAGAATACCGTTTAGTCTTGCAGACGGTGAGAATACTCTGGAATTTGTGCTTACAGACCTTGCCGGAAACAGTACACAGCATACAGAAACAATTATTCTCAACGGTGATGAAAAGCTTAAGCAGTTGAAGCAGAATGAGGTCATTGCGTATAATGGAACTGCTGTGGTAGACGGTAATCTGGAAGATAGCTGGGTGCTTAACAGAGGTATTACCAAGAAAGCAGCAGGGATATCCAAAGCATTTGGACGTTACGGATTAATGGCTGACAGCAAATATCTTTATGTGGGTGTTAAAATGTATGATGATACCGTATGCCCCGGTGACAGCACAATAGCAAATAATTACACAGTCGACACCATAGAAATTTATTTAGACGTTGAAAACGATAAGGCAGAAAAGTACGGAGAATTGGATCAGCAAATAAGATTCGGGCTTTCGGGAATACCTTATGCAAGTACAAGAGGTGTTGCGGCACCGAATATTATAACCAAATCAACTACCGATGAAGACGGTTATATTATTGAGGCGGCAATTCCCTGGAGTGAAATTAACATAAGCTTTGAAGAAGGAACCGCTTTCGGCTTTGAGATAGCCGTAAACGACAGTAATGACGGCGGCAACTCAAGAGACGGTGTTATTTGCTGGACGGGCGACGGACAAAGCTATCGTAATACGTCAAAATTCGGAACAGCATATATTGGAAGAAAGTAGAAAGGAGCTTGGTAGAATGAAAAACAAGCGGATTGCATCATTAGTGTTGGCGATGTCTCTTATGCTGTCAAACACGGTATTTGCACAAAAGTCCACACATTGGGCAGATGAGAATATGCGGCGGCTTGCTGAAATGAATATTATGCAAGGTGATGACAACAATGATTTTCTTCCTGATAACAATATCACAAGAGCAGAATTGTTTGCGGTTCTTAACCGTACGGCGGGTATAAGCAAGGTGTCAGGAAAAGAATTTTCGGATGTCAATAAGGATGCGTGGTATAAAAATCAGGTCGATATTTCTGTTACGGCTGGTATTGTATCGGGATACGGTGACGGTACGATAAGACCTGAAAATAATGTAACAAGAGCAGAAGCGGCAGCTTTGATTTCAAGGGTTTTTCGGGCAGTAAAATATGACATTTCGGAATTTGGCGACAATTCGGTTATTGCAGACTGGGCAAGAGAGGGGATTTATTCCCTCTCTGCAATGGGCGCAATTTCAGGCTATGAGGATGGAAGCTTCAGACCAAATGATTATATTACACGTGGCGAAACTGCAGCTATAATAGACAGACTCATTACGAAAAGGCACACAGACAGAAAAAATATTGTTGATGAAACAATAGACGGAAATCTTATCATTACAACTGATAACATTGTAATAGAAAACACAACTGTTAATGGTAATATATACGTTACAAATACTGTAGGCAACGGCGAAATCCGTCTCAAAAACTGTACGGTAAAGGGATATTTGTCTTACGGAAATAACAACAACGGTTCTGTTGTATTTGAAAATTCCGGATTAAACCACTGTATAGCCGGCGGTCAGACGGACATTGTACTTACAGGAAACAGCAACACAGGTGATGTTTATACATATGGCAATGTGAATATAAAAGCTATTGATTATACGGGTGATGCAATTTCCAATGTGTATACAAGAGGAAACGCCAATATAGATGCAACGGCAGTAAATGTAATTGTAGAAGATTGCTGTGAGGTTACTGTTTTGTCGGCACAAAGTCTGAAAATAACACCTGACGGACAAGGCAGTAATATTACAATCAAAAACAGTGTAAAAAATATTTCCTGCAATGCTAATGCCACTATAAACGGTAAGAATGTATTCAGCGGATATTCAGGTACTGCTTCCTCTCAGGAAAGTAACAGCGGAAGCTATTCGTATGTACCTCCGTCATCAGGCGGAGGTGGTGGAAGCGGCGGCGGAGGCGGCGGGGGTTTCGCCTCGGGCGGTGCTTCCGGCTCAACAGTGCAAAATTACAATATTACAGGTATAAGCCTGTCAGGTGGTTTTGAATTGTCGCAGCCGTTTGATAAGACGGTCAGCGAATATACTGTATCCGTAGATTACGATACCGAAAGCATAGATATTGCTGTCGATTTTGATTACGGTGCAAGATGTAAGGTTAACGGTGCATATGTAGAAAAGGGCAAATTTACAACTATTCAGGATTTAAAAACCGGCTTGAATGAAGTTGAAATTTTGCTTATAGACGGTTTAAAAACAGTGGCAAAATATACTGTTTATATAAACAAAACACAAAAAGCAACCAATGAAAGCATATCGGCACTAAATCTTGCATTCAGAAATAATTCTATAGAGGATGCAGAGCTGATTAAGTGTTTAAGTAACGCATATATAGACGGTGCGGTGATTATATTCATTGATAAATATATAGCTCAATATAATGCGTTATATAATGGTCAGGACCTTAGTCAAAAGGAGATTTCAGCAATAGTCAAAGAAGTAAATACCCAAAATAAAGAGCTTTTGAATTCTTCGGTTATCGGAGTTAAGGCAGACGGAGGAAATGTATTTTCAAAAGAAATAAGTAAGGATGTTTCGGGAACATATAAGCTTACTTTGACCTATGCCGCAACAGCGCAGGTACAGAAGAAAAAGCTTGCGGTATATGTTGACGATAAAAAGTACGAGAGTAAATCTGTGGATTTGAATCCGTTGTCGGGTTGGACAGAAGCAGAATTCAAGGTAACTCTTTTTGAGGGAACAAATACGGTTGAAGTATATGCCGAAAGTCTTAGCGACGGAAATTACGGAATTATAGTTTCGGACATAACTGCTGCACAAGACAGTGAAATACTCCCCGGCACCACACTTCTGGCAAAGAATTATTCAAATCTTCAGACATTCAAATTCTCTTGGGGAACGGGATATACAGGTAATCATAACGCAGGGCAAGGCGATGCTGTATTTAACGGAAACATTACCTTTAAGTTTAAAAATGAAATAGCGCAAAAAGCAAAAATCAAGGTAAAATGGTCACCTAATATGAAAACAACCTCATATATGCGAATGTTCTTAAATCCCGTTAAGGTATTTTCAAATTACACTCCTGATATGGTTGAAGGTGTAGATTATCCTGCACTGTCAGATGCGGTGATTAATTATCAGATGACAGAAGAAGACTGGTTTTCAGCACGTGGCTCGGAGGGCTGGGCAGACTTGGCTGTAGAGGATAAAATCTGGAATGAAACAGAAATTGAAGTTGACCTGAAGGCGGGTGAAAATATCCTTTGGGTACCATCCTCGTATCTTGGTGTATATAGCGAAGCAAACAAGAACTTTTCCGACGGACCATATTCGCCTGTTGCAAACGGACAGCTTCTGGTATATTCCATTGAGGTAATTCCCCAAAGCTTTGCGCTGTCAGGGGAAAGCAGTGAAAGCAATATTGATTATGAAATAACATCAATAGAGTTGGACGGCGGTTTTGAATTGTCACAGCCGTTTGATAAGAATGTTACGGAGTATTACGTTGATGTTCCGTATTATACCGAAGAAATAGGCTTTAAGGTTGATTATGATTATGATGTGTTCTGTAAGGTAAATGATATTGATGCACAAAGAGGTGAAACAGTGCTTGTATCTGATATACCCGAGGGACAATCGACTGTATTAATCACACTTACCGACGGAGAAAAGACCATAAAAAGCTATACTGTTTATATACAAAAGCAATTTGCGGCAGATGATGCAAAAATGTCTGCACTGAACTCTCTTTTGTGTGACACAACAAATGCAAAAGCTGATGCGCAGAGCATACTGACGGCTTTTTCAGACGCTTATATAAGCGGTGCAAATATCATATTCGTTGAAGAATACAAAATTAAATATGACACTCTCTACAGTGGAACAGCTTTAACGCAAAAAGAGCTTCAGGAGCTTGTAGCAGAGGTAAATGCCGAAAATGAAGCACTGCTTGCACAAAAGCTGATAGGTATAAAAGCAGAGGGAGAAAATGCATACATCACTGATGTTACAAAGGATACTGCAGGTATGTATAAGCTCAGTTTAAGCTATGCGGCAACAAAAGAAACACAAGGCAAGCTTGTGGTATATATAAACGGCAATAAATATGAAAGCGAAGAGCTTACTACAAATCCTGCAAACGGTTGGGTGAGTGAGGAATTTACCGTTCCGCTTAATCAGGGTGAAAACAGTATTGAGGTTTATGCCGAAAGCACAACTGACGCAAATTATGGTATAGTCGTTGACTCTGTAACGGTATCCGAGGAAAGAGAGCCGGTACAGTCGACAACACTCCTTGCAAAGAATTTTGCCACACTGAAAACATATAAGATGTCATGGGGAACAGGATATACGGGAAATCATAACGAAGGTCAGGGCAATGCTGTTTATAACGGAAATATTACCTTTAAATTCAACAATCCGACAGCACAGAAGGCAAAAATTAAAGTAAAATGGTCGCCTAATATAAAGACAACCTCATATATGAGAATGTTCCTGAATCCCGTCAAGGTATTTTCAGATTATACTTCCGATATGGTTGAAGGCGTAGACTATCCTGCACTGTCAGATGCGGTTATTAATTATCAGATGACAGAGGACGACTGGTTTTCAGCACGTGGCTCGGAGGGCTGGGCAGACTTGGCTGTAGAGGATAAGCTCTGGAACGAAACGGAAATTGAAGTTGACCTGAATGCGGGCGAAAACATCTTCTGGGTACCGTCCTCATATCTTGGTGTGTATGATGCGGAAAGTAAAACTATTTCCGACGGACCGTATTCGCCTATGGCAAACCTACAGCTTCTGGTGTATTCCATCGAAATACTGCCTGAAAGCTTTTCTGTAAATTAAGTCTGTAATGCGACTTAACGGCAGGAGGAACGATATGAAGAGAATAATAATTCTGTGCATTACATTCATTGCAATAATGCTTGAAAATGTATATGCTGTTGATTTAAATTCACAATCTCTTGTAGTTTTACCTGCATCATATGAGGTGTCAAATAAGCTGACAGGAAGCGACGGAACGGAGTTTATAATAAACGGTAACGTTAATTTCAGCTTTTATTCGGACACAGCCGAAAAAGCTAAAATTACAGTGTCAATGGCAAGCCTTAAAGGCGAAAAATACGGCCTTCTGTTTCTTAACGAAACAGAAGGCACGGTATATCACAATCAGGCACCTGATATTACATCTGCTATAAGCGGCGGTGCAATCAAATTACAAGAGAGTAGTTTAGAAGATGTGGAGTCTGCAACGGAATCGGATTTTCGTGACTATACCTTTAAGGTCAATGTAAATCAGGGTATAAACACCATATATGTTCCGCCGTACGACCTGACAAATGACTGCGGAAGCTTCATATATACTATAAACGGTGAAAAGTGTAACAGACAGGTATGTATAAGGTCTATAACCATAGAAAAAAGCGTTACGGATAAAATTGTAATAAATGTGTCCGAGCTTGACAATAAGTATCTCACCTATCACAGTGACGGATATATATATCCGGGTAAAGATGCAGAGGATGAAAACGGGTGGAGAACTGTATTTCAGAGCCACGAATGTATGTACACGGCTGTTCCGTTTGAGATTGACACGGCAGGCGATTATGTTGTGAATGTCAGATATAATGCATTTGCTTCAAGTAATATGAGCTCACAGCCAAGAGCCGCAGTATATCTTGACGCTTCACTTGACGGACTTAACAGTAAGGACTGGCTTCCGTTCTTTAACGGAAATCTGACCGATGAAGAAAAAGAACAGCGTGTTGAAGAAAAGCTTGCTTCCATAACAGACAACGGAAAAATACAGCCAATAGATATAGGTACATGGAAAACGTGTTTTTCAATCAGCGGAGATTCAAAAACGTGGCCATATTACAATCTGAAATCCTTTAAGCTTGATAACCTTGCCGAAGGAGAACATAATTTGCTTTTCTATACGGGCAGAGGTATTCTGGAGGATGAAAGCAGTACGGTTGTGAATAAGGGTGTAATGTTTAATTCATTTGAAATACGTCGTGTCTGTGACAAAAACGAATCCGTTGACACCTTTGCGGTGCCAATCACAACAACAAGTAACTGGACGGCATATAAATTTACAGCGAATATTGCGGAATATGTGTCAGCAAATGAAACGATGTTTTATCCCGTTACGATTGCAAACAATAAAGACACAGTCTTTAATGCTATGCTGTTCTTTGCATATTATGACAGCAATGATGCATTGGTAAGCGTAAATATTACACCAATAGAGCTCGGAGCATACGAAAGCTACGAGCAAATGCTCAGGCTTTCCAAACCTGACGATACCAAAATCAGTTATGTAAAAACAATGCTGATTGATAAAGAAAATATGAAACCATATTTCGGAAAAGCAGATAAGATTGTGTATGTTTATTCCGAATGATAAATTTATATTTTAAAGAAAGGAAGTGCAAAATCATCGACAAATAAAATACAGCTTTGATACGGCAAAATATTTTATAGTTTTAAGATACAGAAAGGAAGTGTATGAATATGAAAAAAATCATATCATTGTTAATTTCGTTAGTGCTTATAATAAGCATTGCTCCTATGTCATTTGCAGAAGAAACAGCCGTAATTCTTGGTGAGGGCGACAGCACAGAGCTTTTTGCAAAGGATTATAAAACCAAGCAGGTATATACAATAAATAACTCTACACAGTATCTGGGATGTGACCAGACAGGATATGAAGGTCAGGTTTCTGTAATCAATGGAAACGTT
>JAXJRQ010000013.1:0-13640 GCA_036310525.1 Clostridia bacterium | reverse complement strand
CGAGCTTACTGCAGTATACATCGTGGGGTGTAATGCTGTTTTTTACAGCAATTGCGACTGCTTTTCCGACAGCTTCGCCGAGCAGTGCGCATGTTGCCATGACACGTATACTGCTCATTGCCATATGCGTCATACTGATGTTTCGTCCTGCAAAAAACAGATTTTCAACATTTTCGGAGTATAGTGCACGGTACGGTAATGAATACGGTGCGGGAGTTTTGTAGTTGGTGTTTGGCACACCCTTGTGATAAAATCCGCCGGGGAAATGGTCGTCAAGCGGCCAGCCGCCGTATGCAACCTCATCCTCAAATACTTTGCCGTCACTTATATCCCTTTGCGTAATCATATATTCACCGCACATTCTGCGTGATTCACGCTTACCGGGTAAAAATCCGAGAAAATCAAGCTCCCAGTTTTCTGAGTTGAATTTACCTGAATTTTTTATGTAATCCCATGTTCCCGATGCAAGACTTATCAGCTCGTCACGGAGTATTTCGGTATCATCAATCGTGTTTCTGTTTCCGCCAAGCTCAAGATACCAGAAATTTTCGTAATCACTGTATATATCGGGATTTCTGTTTTCAAATTCTTTTTCGCCAAGCTTTGTGCTCCATTCGGGCGCAATAAATTTTATGTTTTTTTTGTTTCACGTCCCTGAATAAGACACGACATTCCCATTGTCATATCATCCGCAACGCCAGTCTGCGTATTTTCGCCAAATTCACTCTGCGCTTCACGTCCGATACGGAAATTAGCGCCGCAAAGCGGTGCAAGAATACTGTCACCTGAGCAATCACTGAAAAATTTTGCGCTAATTTCATAAAAGCACTGAGTTGTCATCTGATAGCCCGTAACCGATGTGATTTTTTTTGTACGGTTATATGCAAAATTTCCGTTTTCGGTTTCGGCGTCCATACAGGTGCAGTTTAACAGCAGAGTGATGTTTTCTTCACGCTTTACAAAGTCGTATAGCACCGTATCCCATACAGCGTAGCTCTTTGTCGGATTACGGTAAAAATTCTCGAGCGCAATTTCCTCAAGTATGCCCGTTTCACGGTTGTCTCTGCCCTTGGCACCGCAAATCCACATGCGTATTTCGGATGACGCATTTCCGCCCAGAACGGGACGCTCATGCATAAGCACAACCTTTATACCCTCACGTGCCGCCGAAATTGCCGCACAAATACCCGACATTCCGCCGCCTACTACGCACAAATCACAATCGATATGTTTTCTTTTAAGCAAAATCAAACACTCCCTTTCTTGACATGTAGCTTTTTGTATAGTATGATTATATTATATTTTAAATACAAATTCTATGATATAAATGCGGAAAAATATAAAAAAAATGCAAAAGAGGTGAGCGGATGAATAAGCTTATTACGGACATAATTTCGTATCTGGGTTACTTAAACGAGGATTGCAAGCTGATGGTTTCAATACATTTTGACAGATATATTTTTGAACGAATACCGCCCGAAATAACCGATATGCTTTTACCGTATAACAGCCACACGAATGCATATTGTGTGATGACAAAAACCAAAAATCAGGATAAATGCTTGTTAAATCAGGCAAAGCTTCTTAAAAAATGCGAAAAGGAAAAAGGCTTTTGCAGTGTATGTCATGCAGGTGTGTATGAGTACATATACCCGATATGCAAAGGCGATGAAGCTGTAGGATTTATAGCCGTCAGCGGATACAGATGCAAGAATGCATGCGAATACGATATTCTGAATATGGATTTATGGAAAAATTCGCTTGGCGAAGAAATGCCGTTAATGTTATGTGAGTGCATAATTCCGCCGTTGTGTATTATGCTTGAAAAGATGCTTATGCTGTATTTAAAGGAATACGGAAACGAGTATAATCAGATTTTGCAGTTTTTGAATGAATACCATACCAATATAACGCTTTCGGAGCTGGCAAAGCATTTTAACAGAAGTAAGTCGCATATAAGCCATCTGTTCAAAACCAAAAGCGGTCAGACCATACGCTCATACTGTAACAGCCTAAAGCTTGAGGATTCAAAAAAACTGCTTTTGGATACTGATATATCCGTGACGGATATTGCGTTGAATGTCGGCTTTAATGACACGAGCTATTTTATACATATTTTCAAAAAGCAATTTGGTATATCGCCGCTGCAGTACCGTCAATTTAAAAGAAATTCATAATAATGAGTCTGGATTTGTTCCGGACTTGTTTTTGTATAAAATCAAGTACAAAATCGTAAAAAAGAGAGATTTATTTGCAAAAATTCTTTTGATATAATTATAATAAGAAAAAATAATCTGAAATAAAAAGGAGAGATATTTATGAAATTAAGAAGAGTTATTTCAGGAATGCTGGCATTGATGTCGCTTATGACATTTGCAGGATGCGGTAATGAGGGCGGCGGAGCCTTCAAGGCAGAAAGCATTGATGATGCTTTAAAGACACCGTATGAAATCAACTGGTATACATACGGAACACCGCAAAAGGATGTTACGCTTATTGAAGAGGAGATAAACAAATACATTAAGGATAAAATCAATGCAACGGTAAAGCTTAACATTCTTGAAACCTCGCAGTATTCAAGCCAGTTAAGCAGTATGATACAGTCGGGCGAATATTTTGATATGTGCTTTGTTGCGGACTGGATGTTAAAGTATACCGAAAGTGCGGAAATGGGCGCATTTATTGCACTTGATGAATATTTTGACGAATACATGCCCAAAACCTATGAGCTGTCCGATAAGAACGCAATTGAATGTTCAAAGGTAAACGGAAAGCTCTATGCACTGCCCGTAATCAAGGAAAGTGCGGAAAATTACGGCTGGATTTACAGAAAAGACATTGCCGATAAGTACGGAATTGACATGACAAAAATCAAGTCATTTGAAGAGCTTGAACCGTATCTTGAAAAAATCAAGGCAAACGAACCTGGTATTGAATATCCTATTGACTGGGATATGGATGGTTCACCTGCAGGCGGAATTTTACAGCAACCCGTTATTACGGGCGGAGAAATAGGTCTTGAGAGTGACGCTTCAAGAGAGGTTATACATATTCTTTCAACCGAAAAGAGCCGTGAAGCCATGAGACTTGCTCACCGTTTCTATAAAAAGGGTCTTGTCAAGGAGGATATTCTCACAGCGTCATCGGAGCTTAACACACGTATGAAGAGCGGAAAAACCTTCTGTCACATGAATAAATTAAAGCCCGGAAAGGCACAAGAGCTTTACAAAAACGCCGATTATGAATTTGCTCAGGCAGAGATTACAAATCCCAGAAAGGGTGCAAAATTCGGTACAGGCGCTATGACTGCCATATCGGCAACCTCAGAAAATCCTGCAAGAGTAATGCGCTTTATTGAGCTTCTTAATACGGATGAATACTTAAACAACCTTGTTATATACGGAATTGAAGGTAAGCACTATGAAAAAGAATCAGACGGAAGAGTTAAAGCCTTCAAAGACTCACTCTACAGCCTTGCAGGCAAGCAGTGGATGGTTGCGAATGTTTATCTGACATACCCCACAATTCAGGAAGCGGCAGACAAGAACAAGGTACTAAAAGAATTTGATGATAATGCAACGCTCAGCTCATTTACAGGCTTTAGCTTTGTAACAGAAAATGTTCAGGCAGAGCTTGCATCATGTGCAAACGTTGACAAACAGTATAAAACACAGCTTATGCTTGGTGCAATTGACCCCGATTCAATATATGATGAATACATGAACGAAATGAAAAAAGCGGGTATGGATGAAATCATAGCAGAAGCACAGAAGCAATTTGATGCATTTCTTGAAAGCAAAAAATAATTCATAGTTAAATTCTGCTCACCCGATATTTTATAGGGTGAGCAGAATATCACGTCTAAATTATTGCAGTTTATGCCGTAAACGGCGGAATGGAGACAAAAATGAAACTGAAAACAGGAACCTCCCCAACACGTTCGGGATTTATGACGGATTTAAAATGGGCGCTTAAAAACTGGCCGCTTTATGCAATGTTTATTCCCGGCTTTATATTAACCTTTCTTTTTGCATACTTGCCGATGTTCGGAATAGTTATTGCATTCAAGAAGATTAATCTGCGTGACGGAATTTTCGGCAGTCCGTGGGTCGGACTTTCCAATTTCCGTGCATTATTCAGAAACGACAGCGTGTGGGAAGCAATAAGAAATACACTTTCCTATAATATAGTATTTATCTTAACGGGACTTTTGTTTGCGGTTGCGCTTGCGATTACCCTAAACCTTATCAGAAACAAAATCGCATCCAAAATATATCAGACAGTTTATATAATGCCGCATTTTCTTTCAATGGTCATTATTGCGTATCTTGTTTTTGCGTTTCTTAATATGGAATCAGGCTTTATAAACAACAGCATCATTCCAATGATTATGGGCGAAAATGCGCAGAAGGTAAACTGGTATGCAAAGGCAGAGGCGTGGCCGATAATTCTGTTTATAGTTAAAACATGGCAGTCGGTAGGCTATAGCAGTATCGTGTATCTTGCGGCTATAGCAGGTATCGACACAGAGCTTTACGAAGCCGCCGAAATCGACGGTGCAGGCACATGGAAGCAGATAATTTACATAACCATACCTTCTTTAAAAACCATGATGATTATTATGACCATACTTAATATCGGAAAAATCTTTTCCGCAGATTTCGGTCTGTTCTACACTGTCACAATGAACTCAGGTGCACTGTATCCGACAACACTTGTCACGAATACGTATGTGTACAACCTGATGACGGGTGCAGGTGCGGCAAGTATGGGTATGTCTGCGGCGGCGTCGATGCTGCAGTCGGTAGTAGGCTTTATTATGGTTGTCACAACTAATATGATTGTCAGAAAAATAGACGAAGAAAGCAGCTTGTTCTGATGTCGGGAAAGGAATTTATATGAAAAATAATAATAAGTATCTGAATTTATTTCTGCATATAATTTTTATGGTTTTACTTGTATGCTGTATTATGCCGGTAATTCTTGTAATAGTAGTTTCCTTTACGGATCAGTCTGTTATTAACTCAACGGGATACACATTTTTCCCCAAAAAGCTTAGTACGGCGGCATACTCGTATGTGTTTACGCAGGGCGGTGACGTTATAAATGCGTATAAGGTAACAATTGCGTCAACTATTATGGGAACGCTTCTTAGCGTAAGCTCAATTGCTCTGTATGCATATCCGCTTTCAAGAGCTGATTTGAAATTTAAGAAATTCTTCACATTTTTCATATTTTTCACCATGCTCTTTAATGGCGGTCTTGTTTCGTGGTACATAATCACCA
The DNA here is from genome assembly GCA_036310525.1 of Clostridia bacterium. GTDB lineage: Bacteria > Bacillota > Clostridia > UBA1381 > UBA1381 > UBA4716. Next base: position 8,354 of record JAXJRQ010000013.1, on the reverse strand, counting down.
CAAAATACCTGCATCTTAAAAACACAATGGCAGGTCTGGTGCTTCCTCTTGCGATGAATGCGTGGTACGTAATAATAATGCGTACGTTTTTTCAGACCTCAATACCTCCTGCGCTTATCGAAGCAGGAAAAATAGACGGTGCAAAGGAAATCACCATATTTATCAGAATAGTTATTCCGCTTGCCATTCCGGCGGTGGCAACGATAGCACTTTTTCAGACTCTTGCATACTGGAACGAGTGGTATCACCCGATGCTTCTTATAAATAAGAACAGTCTTTACAGTCTGCAATTACTTTTGCAGATTATGATGCAGAATATCCAAAGCCTTACGGAAGGCGGTGCGGAGCTTCGTGAAGGAATGGAAATTCCCACCGATGCGGTCAGAATGGCACTTTGCGTTGTTGCCATGGGCCCGATACTTGTGGTATATCCGTTCTTCCAGAAATATTTTATTCAGGGTCTTACCGTAGGCTCGGTGAAAGGATGATGTGTATGAAAATAAAGAAAATATCATTGCTTTTATCGGCAATAATGATTTTTGGACTCTGTAATTTCACTACAGTAATTGCGGACAATAAAAATGTATATAAAGCCTCCGAAGCATGGAGCACACAAGCTTCGGGAGATAGCGTGTGGACATGGGAAGCATATAAGGACATGGGAAAAACCATGGAAACGCTTACAACTTATTCCGAAAACCGCAACAGATTCGGAATAGACCCTAAATTACCGCTTCCCGAAGAAATCCCTACAGCACCAGGTTGGAGTAACGGTGCGGCATGGAATATGCCGGCGGTGGGCGAGTACTGGATGATACCATTTATAAAAACAACAGGCACCACCGCAGATGACAGAAAAAAATTCGGTGTAAGCAGAACATTCACATCTCCCAAATCAGGTAATGTGACCATAAGCACCGAGAACGGAAAAATCTACGGTGGTTCAAAGCAAAGCGGTAACGGAAACACTCCCGCATTTATCAGGATTACAAAAAACGGCGAACAGATTTGGCCTTTAAATAATGAAGAATTTCAGATACCGGGAGGCGTTTACCCCATACAGACGGTAAATTTTGAACCGATTACTCTTGATATTCTCGAAAGTGATGTTATACGCTTTGAAGCGTATAACGGCGACGGCGACAACGGCTATGGAAAATATGTATACTGGGCGCCTGTAATACGCTACAATTATCTGCCTGAGACGGTATCGCCGTCTCAGATGGAAAACATCATGGAAAACCAAGTATTTACCCTGACTTTCCCTGATGTACTTGATACCATGACAGAAGATAATATTTCCGTTAGTGTCCCTGAGGGCACTGTTACGGTAAAGGATTTTCTTCATGACCAAAATACAATATCCTTTGGATTTAATGGCATGAAAAAATATACCACATACAATGTAACGGTAAGCGGTATCAGAGTTTTAAACCAAAGCGAAGAGCACACCTACAGCTTCACATTCACAACGGGCGACATATTTGAAAAACCCGTTTATGATTCAGATGCGGCATGGTCTGATACAACCAATACCCATGAGGTGTGGAGATGGCTCTACCGCAACACACTCACCAAGGATACGCTCACACCCTATGTCTACTATACACTCACAGCGCAGAACAGTACCAGCGAATATGTTGCACCAAAAAAGGATGAAGACGGAAACTATAATTATCTGTTGTTCGGTGAAAGTACGGATAAAACAAAGGTTTTCTGCGACTCACAGACAAACGCCTATGCAAGAAATACACTGAGCCGATACTGGATGAGACTTTCAGTTGCAACTCAAAGCGAGCCGCTGCAGCATAAGGACAACAGAATTGTAAAGGAATTTACTGCACCCAAAACGGGAAAGATACAGATTTCGGCAAAAGATATGTCGGGCGATTCCAAAATTTACGGAAGAAGAACGGGCGCATCCAATGTAAACGGTGCAGTTTTAAGAATAATCAAAAAAACAGCGGACGGAAAAGAAAAAGAGCTCTGGACACACACATTTCAGTTTGTGTATTCCGAGGAAGAGCCGAGAATGGTTTTAGCTTGTGATTTTGAAGCTATAAACGAGGAAATAGAAATCGGCGATAAGCTGTGGTTTGAAATAAGCGGTGAAACGGGCGGAAGTGCATATGCAAAGCAGGTGTTCTGGAATCCCGTAGTAACATATGAAAACGTTTATCCCAACATTACAGACATGACCCCTGCCTTAAATGCGCAGGGAGTTGCACCGAATTTCACTCAGGAAATAACCTTCGATTCCAAAATAGCACCGATATATCCGGATGACGTTGAAATAGACAATGGCGCAACGGTCAAGTCGGTTGAGCTTATAAACGGCGCCAGGACGCTTGCCGTTAAATTCAACGGCTTAGTGCCCGACAAAAAATACAGCGTGAAGCTTAAAAATATTGCATTATACAATTCACCTGTAGGAAATGACAGAGTTTATGAATTTTCATTCACTGCCGGAAACGCAGTTCAGATTGGGGACATATATCTTTCGGATGAAAGTCTGAAATCGGGACTTAATACTGTTTGTGCGGACATAAACAATTCCGACGGAAACAAAAACCCCTACAGTGCCTCACTTCTTGCGGCAGTCTGTCGGGGTACAAAGGAAAACTATGAGATTGTATCCGTAAAAAGCGTATTTAGTAAGAATATAGGCGAAAACGACACATTAAGCGTTTCGGTCGAAGTACCCGATACAAACGGTCATTTTATAAAAGCACTTCTGCTTGAAAGTCCGTCATCGGCGAGAGCATTGACGAATTTAAAGTATTTTGAATAAATTGAAAGGAGAACCGTCATGAAACGAATATTAAGCTTGTTTATTTGTGCGGCAATAATGATTCAGCTTACTGTTTGTGTGCATGCTTCAGAAAACAGCAATATAAACGTTACAATAAACAAAAATCCCGTTACATTCGTAAGAGATGTCGCTGTGGAAAACGGTGAGATTTTATTCCCGTTTAAAGAGCTTATGGGAAAACTGGGATTTTTCATTGGCTATGACAGTGAAAGCAATATGTATTCGGGTATTGTAAATGACGCAGAAGTAAAGGTTTATCCCGATAAAACAACTGCAAACTATGACGAAGTACCCATAGAATTAAATGTTAAAACGAGGGACATAAAAGACGATGTTCTTATTGAACTAAGATTTATAGATATGCTCTATGGCATAGATTTCACACAAAGCGGAAATTATGTTGATTTTTCAGTAAGCATAAGCAAAAAGGAAGAGCAGACGAATGAAGAGGAATTTGACGTAGACAAATATCTCGATTCCGTAACACCCAAAAGTGTAAATATCTCAAAGGAATCACTGTTCAGCTCCAAGCTAAGCGACCCTGCACTCATTGCAACACGTGAGGTTGAGGTTGACGGTCCCGGCTTTACAAGAGCGCTTGAAATGGATAATCTTGTAGACTCACCGAGACTCTATTATGATACTCAGGTCACAATGCCGATTGAATCAAGCGTCATGGCAGGCGATGTGCTTGTGCTCACGTTCTGGGCACGTAAAATAAAGTGTGTCGACGAATCGGGTTATGCAAAATTTAATACCGTATATGAGCAAAACGGCGGCGTGTGGAGTAAGTATCATTCCGCAACCGAGGAAAAGCTTACCGAGGAATGGCAGAAATTCAGGTATCCGTTTGTTGTTACGGCTGATTACAGCAGTGGCGGTGCTCAGGTGGGTATACGTATAGGCTTCCGCTTGCAGACACTGCAATTTGGCGGCGTTGAGGTTCTAAACTACGGCAAGAAAATTGACATATCGCTCATTGACCCTCAAAAGGTAATGAAAACCACCTATAAAGGCAGAGAAGACGGCGCCCTCTGGCGTGAAGAAGCATTTCGGAGAATAGAAAAGTACAGAAAAAATGACATGGAAATCACCGTAGTGGACGAGTCAGGAAATCCCGTTCCCGATGCGGAGATTTCGGCTGATATGACAAGAAGCGAATTCTTGTGGGGAAATGCCGCAAATCAGCAAAAAGGCTTTGAAGCCGCAAGAAATTCGATATTCTATCAGGATATACAGGCAAACAAGTTCAATTCATTCACAAACGAAACGGGAATGAAATCAGGAAACTTCAGTATGAAAAACTGCGTAGACGGCGTGAATTTTGTAAGAAAGCATAACCATTATTTCAGAGCGCACGCAATTTTCTGGGACAGACCTGATTTATGGCCTGCAGAGCTTTCGGAGGATGCAACCGAGGAGGAAATAAAGGAAGTATGCTTCAGATTTGCAAGCAAGCTTTCGTATTTCTTTAAAAATGATGTGCATGAAATAGACGTTCTTAACGAGCCACTCAATAATGACGTCGGACGTACGAAATACGGCGATGATTTTCTTGTGGAAATATTCAAGGCAACACGTGATTTGTTCCCCGATGCAAGACTGTTTGTGAACGAAACGGGTATCTGGGGCGGCGATGCGAACTGGGTTTCCATAGAGAAATTGAAGGGGATTATAGATTCAATGCTCAAAAAGGGCGCACCTGTCGAGGGAATAGGTGTTCAGGACCATGCATCGGATTTCACATATCCGCAGAAGCTCTATAATGCACTTGACTATCTTGCAGAAAACCTTAAATATATAGCAATAACCGAGTATGACTATTTAAGCAAGCTGCCGAGTAAAACAGATGCTTTGGCTGTTGAAGCCGATTATCTGAGGGACTCAATTATACTTGCATACTCACACCCTAAAACTACAAGCTTTACTATGTGGGGCTTTACCGATAACGGTCACTGGAGAGGTAATGCACCGCTTTACGATTCAAACTATAACCCCAAGCCGGCAATAAAATACTGGGATAAATACGTGTGGGGTGAATGGTTCACAAAGGCAAAGACCAAAACGGACGAAAACGGAACGGCAATTATCAGGGGGCACAGAGGTGATTACGATATAACCGTTACTGTAAACGGACAGAGTAAAAAAACAACGCTTAAGCTTACAAAGGACGGCGAAAATGCTGTAAAAGCGGTTGTGAAAAAGGATGAAATAGTCCTTATTTCGTCTGAAGAGGTAAAGAGAAACGAAACAGAACCCATCATACTTGCAGACGCACTTTTCAAGGAAAAGGAATCGGAGCGTTATTACCTGACCTTTTATGAAAACAAAGCTGACAAGGCAATAAGAAGTACGGGAGAAAATGTGAGCTTTCTGTTTAGCGACAAAAACAAATCGGTATGCTCAACCACTAAAAATACTCCCGTTACTCTTAAAATTTCAGAGCCTTTGAATAAAGGCTATGTAACTATCAAAACCGGTGGTACGGACGAAGCTTTGGTTCGTGTTGAGGTTTTGGATAAGAACGGAGAATGGAAGCAGATTTATGCAGGCGAGAGCAAGAAGGGGGAAATAGCTGCATATTTTGAGGAGGACGGCGTTTCACAAGTTAAAATAACAGGACTTACGCTTGTTCCTGCAATGCTCAAAAATGTGAAAGTATCTCAAAAATACAGCAAATTTAATTGATTTTAAACCCCGAAAGGAATGGATATATATGAAAAAAAGTTTTGTGGCGGCAATCACAGCCATGGGTATATGTACATATGCCGGTGCTGTAATGGCTCAAACAGAGATAAATGCTTCGGTCGATAAAAACGGAATTATGTCGGTTGAAATCATTTCAGATGCAGATAAAAAACAGCTTTATACGGTGTATTTTCTTGAAGAAAACGCACAGTTAAGCGACAATGAGGGCACATCTGTAATCGAAGGCATGATAAAGCTCGAGCAGGCAGAGCTTATTCCCGATGAGGAAAGCAGATACAATAAAGCTATTATAAGGGCAGATGTATCGGCTGTCGGTGCAGGGAATGTGTGTAAAGCGGTAATCGGTGGCGGTGAGCTTACTGCAGAAACTGTAAAAGCAGTGTTTCCCGATGAAGCATCGGCGCAGTCGGCTTTGTCGGCACTTGGTTCAATAACACAGACAAATGCCGGTGCAGTTTTAAGCGAGCATCAGAACAAGGCATGGACGGTTGACCTTAGTGATGAAACATACACACAGTATCAGAGCGAGGTAAATAACAGCTTTGCACAGCTTGTGAAAGAGCAAAATGCAACACCTGATGATGTATCAAAGCTTTTTAGCGTTGCACTTGATTTGACAAGACTAAAAAAATGTACGGAATCAGAGGTTTTTGACACGATTTTAAGTGTCGGACAAAAAATTAATGAGCCGCTCAGCACTGAAATTCTCGCTGAAAAAGACTCCATAGCCAAAGCGTTTGTGAATTTAAGAGCCGATGCGACATTAAATCCTTTATACAAAATATCGGATTTTAAAGCAATTTTAAGAAAATCGGAAGCAATCGGACTTTTAAACGATGCAACAAGAGATAATCTTCTCAGTATACTTCAGACATACAACGACGTGTTTGTGCTTGATTTTAACGGTGCTTATACACGAGTTGATTCGTATGAGGTTGTCAAGAAAATGGTTGTAAATGACAATCCGTATACATCTGTTGCAGATGTAGTAAGCAGATTTAATAATGCCGTAGCATCACTTCTTAAAACACCGCCTCCTACAGGCGGCGGAGGTGGCGGCTCATCCTCGGGCGGAAGCGGCGGCGGAGTTTCCGCACCCGTATCAGGCTCAGGCGTAACCTCCGAAATGGTCGAGAGTGTCGACAAAACACCAAGATTTACGGACATAGAAGAAGCATCATGGGCAAAACCATATATAATTTATATGCAGGATAGGGGAATTATTTCAGGTGACGGTGACGGGCGTGTGCGTCCCAATGATTCGGTAAAAAGAGAGGAATTTTTAAAAATCCTTATCGAAGCAATGAAGCCTGAAGAAGTCGAAGAAGACATTGAGCTTACATTTACCGATACAGATGAAAATCAGTGGTACATGAAATACATCAAAACAGCCGTAAAATACAAAATAGTAAACGGAATTGAGGAAAACACCTTTGGCATAGGGCATCAGATTACACGTCAGGATGCGGCTGTAATGATATACCGTGCCGTAGAGGCAGAGCAAAAAATACTTAACGAACAAGTCATGGAACAAGCCTTTACGGACGAGGAAAAAATATCGGATTATGCACAAAACCCGATAAAAACCATGCAAAAGGCACAGATAATATCGGGATATGACAGCGGAGAATTTTTACCGCTAAATCCCGTCACAAGAGCAGAATCAGCCAAGCTGATTTACAGCGTACTTAAAAATATTAATGAACTGTAAAGGAGGAGATATGATGAAACGTTTTTTGGCGTTAATATTAAGCATAATTATGATTTTATCATGTCCGGTTTATGCTCTGGCAGAGTCATTGGCTGAACAGACAGACCCGAAGATTGAAATCCTAACAGACTTGGGACTGATAGAAAAATATGAGCCTAATGCTGACGTTACACGTGAAATGATGGTCAATGCCGTAGAAAAGCTTTACGGTATGCCGTCATATAACCGTTATCTTGAAGAAAGAGATATGTCTCTTCCCGTTCTGTACGGGCAGATGCTTATGATTCTGGTTGATATGACGGGCTATTATCCGTATATCGACATGTATAAGCTTGATGCAAATGACTGCGAAGCATATCTTGATATAGCGATAAAATCAGGACTTACAGACCGCCGTATGGGTGAGTTTGATGCTCCCGTAAAGGTGGAGGACTATGCGGAGCTTCTGTATAATGCACTTATGGAGGTTGATTTATTAAAATTCAGATATGAGGACGGAAACAAGCAGTATTATGTTGATGATGACAACACACTCTTAAAGGAAGCGCTTGAGCTTGACTATAAGGACGGAATTGTTACAGGTGTCAACATGACATCGTTTGACAGCCGTGAAAGCGGCAGAAAAAACGCAATTGCCGTAGACGGTGTGTGGTACAGCTACACTACCGATAAAGACCCGATGAGTTATCTCGGCTTAAGAGTACGGATTTTCTATGACGATGAAGAGGATATAGTATATTCAATATCCGTAAACAGACAGAAAAATGAAGTTATAACAGTAAGCTCGGGTGATATTTATACGGATACCGTAAAAAAGCTTAGCTTATCATATCAGCCGGACGGAAAAAAGAAAAAGAGCATTGATATTTCAACCGATGCGGACTTTATTTACAACAGAAAGCTCCTCAAGGCTTACACAGAAAACGACTTGAAGCTTGACGACTGCGACTACAGATTTATAGATAATAATGCCGACGGCAAGGTTGATGTTATTATTGCCGACCAGTACGGCACCTTTATGGTTGATGCGGTTATTGTCGAGGATGAAAAGCTGATTGATACGGGCGGTAATGTGTATGAGTTTGAAAATTATTTAAGCAAAGGTTATAAAATCTTTAATGG
>JAXJRQ010000012.1:0-4672 GCA_036310525.1 Clostridia bacterium | reverse complement strand
TCTGTTATTCATATCAACGTTGGTACGGTGATTGAATACATTTAATGAGCCGTGAACATACAGCTCCAATGCAGAGGCAATACGCTTTGCTTCAAGCTCCGGCATTGAATTAAGCTCATTGAATAAATCTTCCAAAATAGGCATATTGGAAGGCTCCGGGTTAAGTAAGTACGGTCTGTAAACATTTCGTACTGCTTTGTCAATTACGCTTTTTTCAATCGGCTCCAATCCGTTCTTGCCGCCGACTATAAGCTCACAGAGAGAAAGAATGAAATCCGACTTTAACATTACAGGGTTTTCTTCCTCCGAGTAGTTAAGGTTTATATCCATAGGATTGATGTAATTGCGGGAGTTTGGCGCAATCTTAATTACCTGTCCGTTTAACTTTGATACAAGCGGATAATATTCTGCTTCCGGATCGCAGATGATAATATCATCATGCGTAACTAAAAAGCAGTTTGTAATCTCACGCTTTGCGCTGAAAGATTTACCGCTGTTATGAACAACAACACCGTTTGCCAAAAGAAAGTTATAATACTTTGGAACGGTCATATCATAAACATTGATTTTTTCCTCCAGCTTTACAAGCTCAACCTTTGTTACGGTGTTTCCGCCATAAAGAACAGCACCCGGTTTTATCTCTGCTGCTGCAACATAGTTTTCATCAGCACACAGCAAAAGGTGTGTATCGGTGAGAGAAACAGAAGTCCCGTCTGAAAAATCAATCTTGTATAGTTCGTCAGTCTGCTTTTCAATGCGAATATCTTTCGCCTTTGAATGTACTAACTTTTTCTGTACCTCGTCATAGGAATATGTGTCAATCTCCTTAACGCCCTTATCAAAAAGGCTGCCTATTTTCTCTATAACACCGTCTTTCAAAATAAGTTCGGTATCATAGGCAAGACAGCCCGGTGTGCCGAGTATAAGCCCGTTTGGATTTTTGAGCTTCTTTCGGTCAACCATTATCATATTATTTGAAAGAGCATTAAGCCCATAATAGAGAGCTTCGTTTCCTGTCTGAAAAAGCTCCTGCGTGGTAAACGGAACAAAAATTGCCGTTGATGATGTTGTCATACCTCTTTGAATTTCAATCTGATTTATACCAATGGGAACAGAGGACATTAAGCCCTGTTCCTGCTGAAAATCAAGAGGTTTTAATGCACAGTTATATTTCTGTGCAATACCCTGTGCTGCAAATACTGCATTAGCAAGAGCCCTTTTGTTTTTTGCAGTATTCATAACAAGTACAGTAATTAAAAACATTCTTTCATTACGGCCCTGTAACTGCTCCAAAAGGTTTTTAGCGTCAACACCGAATGTAGCAAGGTCTGACGGAATAATATCCATATCGTAACCGCTGCGTACTGCTTTTTTCTGTTCCTCTATCTTCATTTTGTCGAGGTCGGTAATCTTACGCTTTACCATTTTGATAGCTTCCGACTGGTCTATACTCTTGATGTGAAGATTTACCGCAATCGGTGTATCGAGGTCAAGAAAATCCTTTAACATACTGTCGGTAAGCTCCGGCGCAATTATCTGAACAAAAGAAACCTGCCCTAAATTGCTGCCGCACTTAAACGTTCTGCTGTCCCTGAAATCAAAGGAAGTCGGCGCAATAAAGTCTTTTGTAGAAAGTCCCGTCTTATGCACCAAATCCCAATTAAAGCGGAATTTCTCATTTGTGCCCTCATTGAAAGAGCCGTGAAGAAGCTCCAAACGTTCCAGCCCGGAAAGAGGTTTTGCGGAAACTCCGAGCGCTTTGAAATTTCCCAAAATATCCGCCTCAATACGTTCCAGCTTTTGCTTTGCAGCCTTAATGTCGTCTGCTTCAATACCAAAGGTAATAAACTTGCGCTTGATAAGTCCGTTATTGCCTTTTGCAATCTGTTCTTTCAACATCTGCATATACTCTGTACGGATAGCGTCAAATTCGTCCTCCTGTTTAGGTATCTCAATCATTTTCTGATATTCTTCCATATCTACATTCTGATTGAGGAAAGAAAGCTGAACGGAAATTGAATGGTCGAAATAATTAAGAAAATCGCAGTAATTTTCAAAAATTTCGTTTTTGTCCTCGTTCCTTGCAAGCTGATAATTTATGTCAAAGAATTGCAATGTCTTTGTGAAAAACTTATCCGTAACACGACAAACACCGTCCGGGTACATTGCCTTATAGCAAATTGTCTGTTGCGCGCTCATAGCAATTTTGCCTTGCATTTTCGCTTTTTTCACAGCTTCCGCAATCTGCTTTTTCTGGCTTCGGGAAAGTGGTTTATCTGCCGGAATTTTTCGTTTTTGCTTTTTTGATTTTGTCTTTGCATCCTGCAATCTTTTCTACCTCCTTGTCTAAAATACTTTGTTTCATCATAGCCGAATATATATTTTCCGTTCGATACGGTCTGACTTTCGGCCTTATAAATCGTGCGTTTATATACTGCTTCAATACCTTTTCAAGCGGCTGCCCGTTTTTCTCATACATAGCAAAGAGGAAGAACGGAAGCGCTGCTACAATTAAGAGCATACACGCGCCGCTGGTGCCGAGAATATTTCTTGTGAGAAAGTAAACTCCGACACCGGCTACTGCCGCAAGTGAAAAGCATATAAGCTGCCGTTTCGTAAGGTTAAACGCAACCTTTGATTTTACCGTAGTTAAGTCTTTGGGTACGGGTACATAAGGCATTGTTAAAAATCCTCCTTTCCTTAATGAGCATTGAATATTGATTTTGATATGCTTCCTGTCTTAAAGAGAGTAAAGCAAAGTACAACGGTATATGCCGCAATAGAAAATATGGTTGAATGAATATCACTTGTTGCCGTGAAGCTGTTGACAAGTGCCGCATATATTCCAACGCATACCATAATAAAGAAGCCCTGAAATGCGAGAGCAACAAGCCCCCTCAAATAGTTGCTTCCGACTTGGCCCCATTCACGATTTGCCATTGTCGCAAACGGGATAGCTCCGACAGAGCTATATAAATAAATTTCAATCATTCTGCCGAATATAACGACGGTGATACATACAGACAGAATTTTCATACACAGGCTGACGAGGGCAGTTTCCAGCATCAGTAAGAACAGTTCGCCCGTTCCCATTGCTTCAAGTGTTGGCCGTAAGTTCGTAAGAGCAGAGGAAATGTTAATATTGGTATTTCCCGCAATAACTCCGGCGCTGTTTGAAACAATATGCTGTCCGACATCAAATACCGCCATAATAAGGTTAAATGTGTTGCTGACGATAAGTACAGCAACACACGCCTTGAAAAAGTATTTGAAGAACATAAACGTGTCAACGTCGTGCATATTGTTTTTGTCTATAATCATACTGATTAGCTCATAGCATAAGACAAAGGTAATAATAAGCCCTGCAATCGGGACAATAACAGAGTTTGAAAGGTTTTCGATAATTGAAAAGACGCTGCTGTTCCATTGCTGCGGTGTCTTGCCAACCTCTGTTGCTATCGTCCCGACTTTTTGGTTTACGTCATTGAACATAGTCGATAAACTACCCTCAATAAGAGAGATTAGAAAATCATTTATCGCCTGCGTGATTTTATCAAAAATGCTATCCAACTATTAAAACAGTCCTGACAGCAAGGGTACAAGGGTTGTACCAATAACTACGACGCCGCCGCCCGCCATAAGCTGCTTGATACCCTGTGATTTTGCACCGGGGTTATCGTTTCCGTAACCCTCCATAAGATTTATGCCGCCCCATACACACAGACCGGCTCCAAGTGCAATTACAAGTGTCTGCAATACTGTGATTGCCTGTTGAAAAAATGCCATAAATAAATCCTCCTTTTAATTCTCAACCGATTCTTGTTTTTCTTCGGGCATATCTACCTTGTAGAGCTCAAAGGCTTCATCAGGTTTGATTTTTGCCCTCCGCTGTTTGCGTTTCATATATTTTTCAATATCAAACGCATTTTCCTTTTTGGCGTCGGAGGTATATTTATAGTTCGGGTGCTTTGTTATATCGTACTTATCTGAAAGAAAAGGCCGAACACCGCGAAGCTGTAAAATACATTTTCCGCCGTCCATTACCGCCAATTCGTCTTGACTCATCAACTCCTTTCCGAGCTTTTGATAATTCAAGCCGTAAGAGTTCTGATTGCTTCGGGTTTCTGATGTATTGTATAAATCAATCGTCTCTTTACCCAGCGTTTCAGAAATCTCTTTCAGCGTGCTCTTTTCCTTTCCGCCCAAGAACAGCGTACAGTCTGCATTACCGATAATTGTATCGGCGCTGTCCTTGTAAATGGCTTTTAGCTGACTTTGAGCCTGCAACACTACACATGCCGAAATCTCACGGCTTCGTATTGTTGCTATCAGCTTTTCAAAGTTTGGTATTTTACCAATGTTTGCGAACTCGTCAAGTAAACATCTGACGTGAATAGGAAGCCTGCCGCCGTATTTATCATCAGCCTTATCACACAAAAGGTTAAAAAGCTGTGAATACATCATAGCGACAACAAAATTGAAAGTGTCATCCGTGTCTGAAATAATAACAAACAACGCAGATTTTTTATCTCCCAAAGTATCAAGCTCCAATTCGTCATATTCCATTAAGTCCCGCAGTTCCTTAATATCAAATGGTGCAAGTCTTGCACCACAGGAAATAAGGATTGATTTCGCCGTTTTACCTGCTGCCAGCTTGTATTTTTTATACTGC
>JAXJRQ010000011.1:0-16754 GCA_036310525.1 Clostridia bacterium | reverse complement strand
GTTAAGATGCCTTTGTAGCTCAGTCGGTAGAGCAAGGGACTGAAAATCCCTGTGTCGGCGGTTCGATTCCACCCGAAGGCACCAATTTGCGGGAGTGGCTCAGTGGTAGAGCGTCACCTTGCCAAGGTGAACGTCGCGAGTTCGAATCTCGTCTTCCGCTCCACTAAAGATATTTAGGGGCAATTTTTTGCCCCTGAATATTTTTTTCTCATTATGGCGCCATAGCCAAGTGGTAAGGCAGAGGTCTGCAAAACCTTTATTCCCCAGTTCAAATCTGGGTGGCGCCTCCAATTCAAAAGGTGTTGCGGCTTATTAAGATAGGTCGCAGCGCTTTTTTTTAACCATTTTTTGCAGAGGAGGATTTTTATGAAAAAAAAGCTTTTTATCATTGTCTTACTTCTTTTCTCCTTTGTTCTTGTTGTAAATTCCGAGACGGATTTCTTCCTGAATATAAATCACTACATTCCTGCAATTGAGAAGAAATATCCCGGTCTATCCGAAAAAATATCTGATATTTCAGAAAAGGTTTCAGATGTGACCAATCAAATCCCCACTCCGTCTGAAATTATAGCAGCAATTAAAAATGAGGAGTTGCCAATTGACCCGTCCGATGTGGCAGTGAATGCCTATATTACGGACAGTCCCATGCTTTCCTTCTTCCCGGATGAAAACATCAGTGCAGTTATTGAAAATTCGAGAAAGCTGAAGCTTTTCGGTATCATATCAGACAAGAACAGACAGCATCTTGTTATAAATATATGTGATGTATACGGCAACACGCTTGAACAAATGAGCACCGCCGCAAATAATGACGGTGAATTCGCCAAAACAATCTCTCTGCCGAAATCAGGCGATACAACTCTTAAGGTAGACATATACACCGGAAGTAAAGCGTACGGTGATTTTGAAAGCTGGGTATACAATTACCTTTACCTTTCACGAATAGGAGATACATGGGAAATTAAACATTCGCCCGTATATGCTCATAACAAATCAATGTACGAAAAAGAGAAATCCGTAAGCGAAGCATTGAAAAACACCTCAATTATCCAGTCAGGCAATACTGCAATAAAGGAAAAGGCACTTGAAATTACCCGTAATTGCACTTCTGAATACGAAAAGCTTACAGCCATACATGATTGGGTATGCGAGAACATTTACTACGATACGGACAATATAAACACTTCTCTGACTCTCCCCTATTCTGCCTCGGAAGTACTTTCCGATAAGCGTGCAGTGTGTCTTGGATTTTCTACATTAAGCGCTGCATTATGCCGCAGTATAGGAATACCCTGTAACGTCATTTCAGGTTACGCATTGGGTATAGGTAGCGACAGCGACTGGTCAGATGAAACAATACATTCTTCACAGCCAAACCACGCATGGAACGAAGCATACGTTGACGGCAGATGGGTTATATTTGATACCACATGGGATTGTGCAAATAAGATTGAAGACGGCAAAAGTATAACATCTGACAGCATCTCACGGCTGTATTTCGATTCGAATATTGACTTTTTTTCTGCAAATCATAAAATCATAGAACTGTTTAAATAAAATAACAGGGAATTCACAAATTTGTGAATTCCCTGTTATTTTATTTGTTTCCTTTAAAAGTTCATCAGTATCAAAGAAATAATTCCGATAATTACTCCGATTTTCTGTCTGTTTGTAAATTTATCCTTAAAAATAATCACGCCCGACAAGGTTGATAAAACTATTGTTCCGCCGCTCAGTGACGGGAACAAAAATGTACCGTCAATGTTCGCCAGACCGTATGTATAAACCCACTGGTACAATGCGAGACTCACACCTACCGCAACAGCATATTTTATCATTCCAAAGTTTATTTTTAAATTTAATTTTTCGCCTTTTTTTAGTAAAGGATATATCAATACACCAATTAATGCAGACAAAAGATAAAGGCAGGAAATAAACGCCTGATTTTCAGCTTTATACGGTGATTCACCCAACATTTTTTGAACAATGCTTCCTGCAGAGGTTGCAAACATTGCAAGCACCGCCATAATAAGCCACTTTTTATCAACACCGCTCTTTTCTCCTCCGCTGTTACATATAACGAAAGATGTAACCGTAAGTGCAATTCCGAAAAGTCGCATCAGAGAAATCGGTTCATCAAAAAACATATATGATACCAGAACATTTATAACCATACTGAAATTTGAAATCATAGCCGTAAGCGACACATTACCGATTGACAGTGCTTTTGTATAGAGCAGCTGATATGCAACCGCACATACAGCACCAAACGCACCATATACCCACACTGCAGCCGAGCACCCGAAAAGCTTTGGCAAAAACAGCATTGCCGATACTATGAAAACAAAAATATTAAAAACAAGCGCATCGGCCGAATTTTTAACAGCCCTTTTCCCGAATGCGCTCTGGAAACTCATTTTTGCTGTTGCCAGCACACACATTATAAATATCAATATATAATCCATTTAATTTTATCTCCTTAATTTAGCACCTCATACACTATATCACATGCGACAGGAATTTTCAATATGATTACACCAAATACCCTTTTAATCTTTAAATTAAATGAGTAATAATTGCTTGATTTATAATTTTTTTTATGTTAAAATTATATTTGTCCTTATGGGATAATATACTTTAAGCGAGGATTACATAATGATAGTAGGAATAAAAAAAGCCGTTCTGCATATACTTGATGCCATGTCGGGAGTTACTGTATATTCAGATACCGAGCTTGACGCCTCGGATGGTTCAATAAATAATTTTATTACAAAGCATATCGAAAAGGTATATGACGGCGCAGGTCTGCGTGTAGGTGAATTTTCTTCAGGAAGCGGTCTTAAATACCATATCAGCGAATATCTGAGGGGTGAAAATGATTTTGTGCATCTTTCACACTCTGTTGCAGAGCGTATTTATGAAGGAATTTCCGCCTCGGAAGACCCGGAATCCTGTGATATAATCGTGTGCGACTGCGTTGCAAACGAAACACCTATGATTGCAATTTTAAAGTGTGACAACAAAATCGGATATACACATCAGGTAATGAAAGAAGATGGTCAGGTAAGTAACCAGCTCATAAACCACTACGCAATTTTACCTAACACCGCTCAGAAAATAAGCGAGTGTGCATTTATTAACACAGCCGATTTCTCAATTAAATATTGCGGTAAAAAACGCAAGATAGACGGCGAAGCTGTTGACATGTTTGCAGACATCCTACTCGAAGGAATATTTGATATATCCCCAAGAGAAAGTATTAATGCAGTAAATAAAATTGCAAAAAAGGTTACTGAAGACAACGGCTGTGACAGCGTTGAAACCACTGCAAGACTGAAAAAATACTTTTCCGAAAACGGTGTCAGCGAGGAATTTATTGAACCAAAGAAAATGGCTGATGCAGTATTTGACGGTTATCCCGTAATGCACGATGAATTTATGGAAAAGATTTCGGATGCAAAAGTCCCTGAAAAGGTTGAGGTAAATACATACGTAACAAAGAAAATGAGTTCAAACGTTAAGCTTGGCACGGACATAGGCGTTGAGCTGTCATTTCCTGCCGAGTATTACCGTGATAATGAACACATTGAGATTATAAACAACGAAGACGGCACTCTTTCAATTAAAATCAATAATATCGGAGAAATAATAAATAAGTAATATAAATTGGAGATTTAAAAATGAAGTTATCCGTTTTTTTGCCCGTTCTTCTTATGGGCGTATCACTTATGTCAGGCTGTTCTGATAAAGAACCGTCCGCAACACCTGCTCCCACCGAGGTTCCGGTGCGTACAGTAACAATAAGCGCCGCAGGCGATTGTACCTTTGCCACCGATGCATATGCTTATCAGACAAAATCCTTTGTCGAAACAGCGCAGGAAAAAGGGCTTTCGTTCTTTATGGAAAACGTAAAGGATATTTTTGCCGAAGATGACCTTACAATAGTCAATTTTGAAGGTACACTTTCAGAAAACGGCACACGTCAGGACAAGCAATTTGCATTCAGAGGCAAGCCTGAATACGCAAAAATACTTACTGAAGGAAATATCGAAGCGGCATGTCTTTCAAACAATCATTCTCGTGATTACGGCGAAATAAGTAATGAAGACACACACTCCATACTTTCCGAAAACGGTATCATTGCATTTGACAGCATTAATGCTCATATATATGAGGTAAACGGTCTCAAAATCGGAATGTTTGGAATTAATCAGTTAAATGACATAGACCGCACAAGACTCGAATCTGCGATTGAAGCTGTGAAAGAAGCAAATCCCGATTTAATTGTCGCCTGCATACACTGGGGTGCCGAAAAAGCAACAGAGCCAAGCGAGGAACAAATCGAATACGGTCACCGTGCAATTGACCTTGGTGCTGACCTTGTAATCGGAACGCATCCGCATGTTTTACAGGGTATTGAGGAATACAACGGCGGTACAATCGCATACAGTCTCGGTAATTTCAGCTTCGGCGGAAACGACAGTCCGGCAGATATGGATACCGTTATTTATCAGCAGACCTTTACCTTTAAAGGCAATGAAAAGAGCAGTGATATTACACTTATCCCCTGCACCATATCCTCTGCCTATAAAAGCAGTATAAACAACTATCAGCCTACACCTGCTACGGGTGAAAAGCGTGACAGAATCATCAAGAAAATGAATGGATATATTGAAGAACTCGGCGATTTGATTGTAAGTTATAAATAAACCATAAAACAGGAGTGCATTTGCACTCCTGTTTTATGGTTTATAATGCTGATTGTGTATCATTGGGATCGCCATTAATTGCAAGGTCATATTCCACTGACCAGTCAAGACCTCTGTACTCTGCCGCTCTGTCATCTGTTTCGATAAATTCCATCAGTAAATCAAGCATTTCCTTTGTCCATGTGTTTTTATCAATCTGTGCGGTAGTGAATTTATTCAAGGTTATCATTTCAAAGCCAAATAAATCCTTTACCTGAGTTTTTGCCGCACCGCCGACAACCTCTTCAACAAGATGGCTTGGTATAAACAACACACCGCCGCCTGCTCCGAATACAACGTCTCCCGGAAGACAGATTGCATTACCTATTCTTGTTGCAGTATTGTAGCCGGTCATTATAAAATCACGTATAGGTGTAGGGTCAATACCTCTGTAGTAAACCTGAGTATCTTCAACCTTTTTCATCTGCTCAGTATCACGTATACCGCCCCAGATTACAGCACCGCCGTTTTCATTTTTTGTCTTGTTTTTCAGCGCTGTTGTAAGATTTCCGCCCAGAAATGTACCTTTGTAAATTTTATCGTACATATCAATAACGGGAACATCACCCTCCTGAAGATTATCAATAACCCACTGATTATATGTACCTGTTCTGCCCTCTGAACGTCCGATATCTTTAACAACCTCGTCAAGGTCAGGACGGAACGGACAATATGCAGCTGTAACGGCTCTGCCTATAAGCTTTCTGTCATCATTATGAAGCGTATGAAGTCTACCCTCAAACTGACTCTCATAACCTTTTACAAATATCGGCTTCCACACCTCTTCAAGTGTAAGTGTCTTAAGTGCCTTTAAGTATTTGTCGTCTACCTTTGGACGTCCATCATCAAATCTTTCACCCTTCCACTGCGGCGTCAGGGCAATAATTTCTTCTCTGTCATTAAAATGCATAATTATCCTCCTTAATTACAGGTGCATACCACCGTCAATTATCAGTTCCGTACCGGTTATATATCTTCCCTCATCCGAGCAAAAAAGCAATACCGCTGGACTTATGTCCTCTGCCTTACCCACATATCCGCACGGAATACTGTCAACCACTTTTTTCTTATATTCCATATCGCTTAATACCGCCTCATTTCTCGGCGTATCAATTGCACCGGGCGCAATATTGTTAATCGTCACACCAAAAGGTGCAAGCGACGGAGCAATATTTTTAACCATCTTCATCTGCGCTGCCTTTGATACACCATACATCATAAGCTCAGGATGCTGATTATACTGATTGACACTTCCGACTGTTACAATTCTGCCCCAGTTATTCTTTTTCATGCCCTCACAATACTTTTTAATCATAAGATATGAAGCTCTTACATTGCAGTTCATCATATCGTCATAATCTTCAAGAGAATGTTCATTCCATTTTCTCTTGTACTGTATCGAAGCATTTAAAACAAGAATATCTACGTCTCCCGTTTCTTCATAAAGCCTATCAATCTCATTTATGTCAAGAAGATTTGCTCTTACGGGTACAGAATTGGGAATTTTTTGCGACGCACTGATGCATTTTTCCATACTCGTCGCTCCGTTTACATACACCGTTGCACCATGCTTTGCAAGCATTAAAGCAATTTCAAATCCGATGCCCTGAGTTGAACCGGTAACAAGTGCTTTTTTTCCTGTTAAGTCAAACATTACTTCATCAGCTCCACTCTCTGTCATTTGCCCATTCTTTATCCCACTCTGTTGTAGGCTCCCACTGACCCGGATATTTATCGTGAATATGTTCTGCTATAAGCTCTTCGTTAAGCTCATCAATACCAAGACCCGGTTTATCGGGAACATTTACAAAACCATCCTTAAACAGTGGATTATCAATACCAATCGCAAGGTCATTCCACCACGGAATATCAACTGAATGGAACTCAACCGCAAGCACATTCTGAACCGCTGCAGCCGCATGAATTGCCGCCATACACGCAATCGGACTTTCCGCCATATGGATTGCCATTGCCACACCGTACTTATCGCACATATTACCAAGCTTTTTAAGCTCCATTGCACCGCCGACTGTAAGCATGTCGGGATGTACGACAGATACACCGCCGCATTCCATAAGCGGTTCAAAATTTTCAGCCAGATAGATGTCCTCACCCGTACATATGGGTACATTACAAGCATGCGCTATCTTTTCATAGTGCTTTGTATAATGCCATGGTGCAATATCTTCAATCCATGCAATATTGTACTTTTCAAGACGTCTCGCAAACATTATACAGTCCTCGATAGCAATATGTCCGAAATGGTCTATAGCCAAAGGTACCTCGTAGCCTATCACATCACGAACCTCTTTTACGTAATTTTCAAGCACATCCATGCCCTTCTGCGTAAGATGAATACCCGTTGCATGATGCGGAATTGTAAATGTTTCATAATTCTTGCCAAGCATCATATCCATATCCACAGAACCACCCTGATGTATAATTGCTTTCATTGAATACTTTTTAATATCCTCTAAAAATCCAATCGGTGCATTGAGACAGCCTTCTTCATCAAGAAGATGTTCAATTCCAAGATCCATTTTTAAAAATGTAAAGCCCTGCTCGATACGCTTTTTCAAAGCATGACCCATATCTGTACCTGTGTGCTTTCCGTCGACATCGGTATCGCAATACATTCTTACCTTATCACGGAATTTACCGCCAAGCATCTGCCACAGCGGTACTCCCCATGCCTTACCTGCAAGGTCCCACAGCGCAATTTCAAGGCCTGATACACCGCCGCCCTGACGTGAATGACCGCCAAACTGCTTTATTCTTCTGAAAAGCTTATCAACGTTACACGGATTTTCGCCAACAAGTCTTGATTTGAGCATTAGTGCATATGTAGCGCTTGATGCATCACGCACTTCGCCGTAGCCTATAAGTCCCTGATTTGTATACACCTTTATAAGCGGGCAGTGCTTCGGTGCACCGTTGATGTTTGCAACTCTTATGTCGGTAATTCTTAAATCCGACGGACTTGAACATGTATTTACATTCTGTGAAATAATTTCTTTTAATGATTCTTTCATTTTCTTTTCCCTTTCTTATTTTAAATTTCTACTGTAAACGCTTTTGAGCCTTTTGCTAAATGTCTGATGGTTTTATTAACCGTTTTACCGTTTAAAACCATTTCATTTGATACTTCCATATTAACATTTTAATATCACAAAATACACTAACAAAACAATCAAAAAGGTTGATTTTTCGAAACAGCTATGTTATAATTTTCCCAATAACGGAGGTGTTTGTTTTGATTTTCGAAAAAGAAACCATTGCTTTTCAGATTTTGGATGTTTTGTATCTTGATCAGGAAAATATTAAAATGTATAATTTAAACCGCAATTTTGATGCGCTGTCATTCAGGTACGAAGCTGATACAATAGTTGAATATAAAAACAGGCATATTGAATTTTGTGATAATTCTATAGGCTTCTTTCCTGCCGATACAGACTATATACGTATCGCAAAAAAAGACAAAATGATTGTTGTGCACTTTAAAAGCTTTAATTATCATGGAAACGAAATTGAAATGTTTACTCCTTCTGATTTTGAAAAATACAAAAAGCTTTTTGAAGAAATATTAAGCTTGTGGAATAAAAAAAGCACATCGTACAAGCATCGCTGTGCCGCTGTGCTTAATAATATTTTTGCCGAGCTTTATCGGGATAACAAAAAAGAATATGACTACACCTCAAAAATCGGCTTATCAATCAGATATATTGAAGAAAACTGTTTTAGTAAGGACTTTTCACTGCAGATTGCCGCTGAAAAATCATTTATAAGTGATACATATTTCAGAAAGCTTTTCAAAGCGGAATTTAATATGTCACCCAAGCAATACATCATACGCAAAAGAATAAAACATGCCGCATCGCTTATAATTGCAGGGTATCATTCACTTGAGGAAATTTCAGAGCTGTGTGGATATAACGACTACAAGCATTTTTCGGTTGAATTCAAAAAAATTATAGGTATATCTCCCTCGAAATATACCTATAACTATACAGACACATTGTAAATTAAATAGTTTTTATTTATTAAAGTAATTATACGTCATTCTGGAAATTTCCTGAATGGTGCCGACACCTGTTGCAACATCACCGTTACCGATAACGGAAATTACATAGTCGCACGCAGGACTATAGACAATTGCGGCGTCACCTTCTACCTTACTTGTCTCACCCGTTTTATTTGCTACGGTTACACCTTCGGGAAGTGAATCGGGTATTTTCCATGTGTGGGTCTGGTCAAGCAATAAACCAAGCAGTTTTTTACTTGCCACTTCAGATATAAGCTTACCCTTATACACCTGAACAAGAAGTCTGCCGCAATCAGCCGGAGATGTCTGATTATAACCGATAAATATTGCCTTTTGTCCCGAACGGTCAATCAGCTCCGAGCCATGATATGTATTGGTAAATCCTATTGCATTGGTGTATTTATTCTCCGTATGAAAGCCTTGCTTTGTATTTCCGCCGCCAAGACGTTTTGTGAGATAATTGCATGCTATATTACTGCTCTCGGTTATCATAAGCCGCAGTTGATGTTCTATATCTCCGTCAGAAGCAATCACTCCCTGTTCAATCTGATTTATAACTGCCGCCGCTGTAAACAGCTTTATCAGGCTTGCACTTGAATATTTCTTCTCATTTATAAGCATATATTCATTCGTGGCAAGATTCTGTACAAAAACGCCCCATTCTCCACGGCGTTGTTTTATAAAGCTTTCAATTGCGGTACGCAGTTCAACAAGTCCTTCCCTTTCGGGCATTTCAGTAAACCAACCGTTTGCACAATAATTGGCAACCTCAGATTTAAGTACACTTGCCGCCTCACCGTTTGCGGAATAAATCGTTACAAACGGTTCAGTGAACCAGTTTGCCGCCTTATATGCCTCCACATCAGCCGGTTCCACAAAAACAGTACGTCCGTCAGATGAATACATTGTGACAGGCGGTTCCATGAACCAGCCTTGCGCTTTGTAATCCTGAATTTTGCTCTCCACAACCGAAATTTTATTTCCGTTCGGATTATGCATGGTATATAAAGGCTCACTATACCAGCCGCCAAGCTCATATTCTTCTATCTGAGAAATCAAAATCTGAATATTCTCGCCATTTGCATTATACATGGTTATATTTTCTTTTCTAAGTCCTACCGCCGCAACCATAACAGCAAACACAACAAACGAAAGCAAAATAACCTTAATAATTCTTTTCATAAGCAATTTCCTTTGTAACTTTATAAGTATATTATACATTAAAAACGCTTTTCTGTAAAGATAAAATTTACCGGCTACTTATGTGACACAATTATTCCCGAAAGAATCATAGCAATGCCAAAAATTTGCGAAATACCTACAAACTCGCCTAAAAACACGGCTCCAAGAGCCACGCTTGTGATTGGTTCAAAGGTCGACATTATACCTGCCGTTGAAGCCCCCTCATACCTTACACCCAGTTGAAAAAGAGGCATTGCCCCAAGCGTGACAATAAGCGAAATAACAGCCGCAAAAGACCATGCCTGACCCGACAAATCAAACGACAAACCATGCACGATAAACCCGAATGACAGCGTTACAATACTCATAATTATCATCAGGTAAAAAGTCAGCTTTATATAGTCCATTGAATCAAGACCCGAGCGGTCAATATACATAACAAAAAAGCTGTAAAACACACCTGAGAGCAGTGCAAGCACAATTCCCACGCTGTCCGATGCCGCCTCTATATCGGCAAACATGAAAATCCCTAAAGTGACAAGTATTACGGAAAGAAGCTTAAATTTGGAGATTTTTTCGTGGTAAAGCAGTGCTGAAGCAAGAACAATTATGAGCGGATAAACAAAATGCAATGTGGTTGCAAGTCCGGTGGATATGAAATTATACGAAAAATACAGCAGTAAAATCGGCAAAGCTCCGCCAAATACTCCAAGTATTATTATGCTCTTAAGTTGTCGCTTTGTAAGCTTTAATGAACGTTTGTTTGCCTTCATGATTGCAAATAAAATCGGAACAGACAATGCTGTTCTTAAAAACGAAAGCGTAATTCCGTTTGCACCGCCGCTATACGTTACCTTTGCAAGCATCGGCGCAATCCCATACAGAAATGCCGCA
The DNA here is from genome assembly GCA_036310525.1 of Clostridia bacterium. Classification (GTDB taxonomy): domain Bacteria; phylum Bacillota; class Clostridia; order UBA1381; family UBA1381; genus UBA4716. Next base: position 5,888 of record JAXJRQ010000011.1, on the reverse strand, counting down.
ATAAGCAGATATATTTTACCTTTAGACAAAGAAAAACGCCCCTTCCGCAGAAAGAGCATTTTGTTGTTTGCTCCTTCAAAATGATATGTATTATCATTTTTGTCAGATTGAGCGTTAATTATACAATTTATTTAATTTTATCCCAGTATTGCTTTGCGGCGGCCTCCTGTTTATTATCGCCGTATTCGTAATACTTCGCATCCTTTATGTTATCCGGCAGATACTGCTGTTTGACATAATGATTAGGGAACAAATGAGGATACTTATAATCAATGCCATGTCCGAGACTTTGCGAGCCGGCATAATGCGAATCCTTTAAATGTTCAGGAATATCGCCTGTATCCTTCGTTTCAATATCATGCATTGCGGCATCAATTGCACATATAGCCGAATTGGATTTTGGTGCAGTTGCAAGCAGAATAACCGCCTCAGCAAGCGGTATTCTTGCTTCCGGAAATCCAAGCTGCAGTGCCGCATCAACACACGATTTTACAATCGTTATTGCCTGCGGATAAGCAAGACCTATATCCTCGGCACTCATAACAAGTATACGCCGGCAGATGCTTTGCAAATCACCCGCACTCACGAGCCTTGCAAGATAATGAATTGCCGCATCGGGGTCAGAGCCACGAACAGATTTCTGAAACGCACTCAAAATATCATAGTGGCTGTCGCCGTCCTTATCATAGCGCATTACCTTTTTCTGAGTTGCCTGAACGGCAGTTTCAAGCGTAACGTTTACGTTATTTTCACCGTCCGGAGCAGTTGCAAAAAAGGCAACCTCAAGAGAGTTTAATGCTTTTCGTACGTCTCCGTTGGAGCTGTGCGCAATATGAGTTATCGCATCAGGTGAAACAGATACATTATACCCACCGTATTCATTTTCCTTTAATAAATCAACAGCTCTTAAAAGCGCATCGGCTACATCCTCCGCTTCAATTGGCTTAAACTCAAACACCACACTTCTTGAAAGCACCGCATTATACACATAAAAATACGGATTTTCCGTCGTACTTGCAATAAGCGTTATCTTCCCGTTTTCCATGAATTCCAGAAGCGACTGCTGTTGTTTTTTATTGAAATGCTGAATTTCATCAAGGTACAGCAAAACGCCGTCGGGAGCAAGAAAAGTATCGAGTGTCTGAACTATTTCCTTTATATCGGATACCGAAGCTGTGGTTGCATTAAGACGTCTGAGGGTTTTACCTGTTTTTTCGGCAATGATATTAGCAATTGTAGTTTTGCCCACACCACTCGGCCCGTAAAAAATCATATTCGGAATTTCATTGCGCTCAATGATATTTCTTAAAAGCTTACCCTCATCAATCAGATGATGCTGACCCACAACCTCATCGAGTTGTTTCGGACGTATTCTGTCCGCAAGGGGTGTTTTTGCCATCAGCTTACTCCTCTAAATGTTTTTGTGATTTGCTTCTTAATTCTTCAACCTCTTCTTTTGTGACGGTAGTCATTGTTGACCATCTGCAATCCGGGGTTTTGTCAAGATATTCAATCACTTTTTTGTAGTTTTTGAGTGCATATTCAATCAGTGCACCATGGTAATATGCTTCAACAAACTGCGGATTTCCTTCTAAGATTTTATCCGACAATTCCTTCGCTTTCTCATATTCACCCTTGTTGTAATAGCATATCGCAAGATTATCGGTTATATCTCTGTCATCACTGTTATAGTCGTATGCTTCCTGACAAAATGCCAGTGTATCGTCGCCGTTCTTATCCATTTGGATTTTTAAATAGCCAAGTAAGCCATAAAGATATGTTGTTTTATATCCGTCATTATAAATCTCCATTGCATCTTCATATGCTTCCTTGAGATTATCCATCTTGTAGTAGACCATACAACGGCGAAGCTTTGCTACCTTTTCATTTTCTGGCTTAAGCTTATATCTTAAAATATTGTTAAGCACCTGTTCTGCTTCTTCAAACTTACCTATACGCATAAGAGCATCACTGTATTCTATACGTGTAGAAACCTGTGCCTTACCTGTATTCATTGCTTTTTCGTACCAGCGTTTTGCTTCGGCAAAATCGCCATTTGCAAAAGCTGTTCTTCCCTTAATCGCATAAAAGCTCGGACGCTTATTATACGCAACAATCGCCAGCATAAGAACTGTAAGTATAAGTCCGACAATAGCATTCCACTTAAAGCATATTACAGCTGCCGCTACTATCAAGACTATTGTAAATAAAGTATTCATCAAAATAACTCCTCTTCTGCTTTAATTAAATCAAAAGGGCACCCTTTACGGGCAGCCCTTTCATGATTAAAATTCAGCTGTACCAACCGTTCTCGGGAACGGAAGTACGTCTCTGATATTCTGCATACCCGTTATATACATAACGGCTCTTTCAAAGCCGAGACCGAAGCCGGCATGCTTGTTGGTACCGTATTTTCTAAGGTCAAGATACCATGAATAATCCTCAGGACTTAGTCCCAGCTCATTCATACGGTTAACAAGTACATCATAATCTTCTTCACGCTGACTTCCGCCGATAATTTCACCGATTCCGGGCACAAGCACGTCCATAGCCGCAACAGTCTTGCCGTCGGGATTAAGCTTCATGTAAAATGCCTTGATTTCCTTCGGATAATCAGTAACCATTACAGGACGCTTGTAAACCTCTTCTGTGAGGTATTTTTCATGCTCTGTCTGCAAATCGCAGCCCCATTCAACGGGATAATCGAACTTGTCTGCGTTTTTCTTTAGGATTTCAATTGCTTCCGTATATGTTACGTGAGCAAAATCATTATCTACAACGTTATGAAGTCTTTCAAGAAGTCCCTTATCAACAAAATTATTGAAGAATTCCATTTCTTCGGGAGCATTTTCAAGACAGTAGTTGATTATATATTTAAGCATATCCTCTGCAAGAGCCATATCATCCTTAAGGTCTGCAAATGCGATTTCAGGCTCAATCATCCAAAATTCAGCCGCATGACGTGTTGTGTTTGAATTTTCAGCACGGAATGTAGGTCCGAATGTATATACATTTCTGAAAGCCATACAATATGTTTCGACATTAAGCTGACCGCTTACTGTAAGATTGGTCGACTTTCCGAAGAAGTCCTTTGAAAAATCAACTGAGCCGTCTTCGTTTTTGGGGAGATTGTTCATGTCCATGGTTGTTACCTGGAACATTTCACCTGCGCCCTCGCAGTCACTACCCGTTATAATGGGAGTATGCACATATACAAAGCCTCTCTCCTGGAAGAACTGATGAATTGCATATGCAATCATTGATCTTATTCTGAATACTGCCGAGAAAGTATTTGTACGTGGTCTTAAATGAGCAATAGTTCTTAAGTATTCAAAGCTGTGGCGCTTTTTCTGCAGGGGGTATTCGGGAAGTGATTCACCCTCAATCACCACTGCATCAGCCTTTAATTCAAACGGCTGTTTAGCTTCGGGAGTAAGCTCAAGAATACCTGTAGCGCTTATTGCCGCACCTACATTAAGCTTTGCAAGCTTTGCAAAATTTTCAAGCTTATCCTGCTCAATTACAATCTGCAGACTCTTAAAAAAGCTTCCGTCGTTTAATTCAATAAATCCGAAATTTTTTGATACACGGATTGTTCTCACCCAACCCGAAACTGTAACCTCTTTTCCGCCGTAAACATCAGTTTCACGGAAAAGACTTTTTATAACTGTTTTCATTATTTGAAATTCCTTTCTGTTAAATAATATTTATACCGTTATCTTTGCATACTTTTATCATTTCATCGGGCCATATCGAAGCCTGAACCTCACCAATATGAGCCTTATTAAGCATCAGCATACATAATCTCGACTGACCGATTCCACCGCCGATTGTGTAAGGAAGTTCTTTGTTAAGAAGCTTTTTGTGGAACTCCATTTCCAGTCTGTCTTCACAGCCTGACGCCTTTATCTGCGACATAAGCGAATCTTCATCAACACGAATACCCATGCTTGAAAGCTCAAGACTTATGTCAAGAAGCGGATAATATACAAGAATATCTCCGTTAAGCTCCCAGTCATCATAATCGGGTGCACGTCCGTCATGCTTTTCGCCTGAATTTAACACCTTGCCTATCTGCATCAGAAATACTGCTTTTTTCTCTCTGAGAATTTTGTTTTCACGTTCTTTCGGATCATCATCGGGATACATGTCCTCAAGCTCCTGAGAAGTAATAAATGTGATTTCATCAGGGAAACACGGCGCAATGTCGGGATATTTCTGATGAACTCTTGCCATTGTAGACTTCATTGCCTTATATATACGTCTTACGTAATCCTTTAGAGTGTCAAGCGTTCTTTCTTCCTTACTTATAACAGCTTCCCAGTCCCACTGGTCAACGTACATTGAATGTATGTTATCTACATCCTCATCACGGCGAATAGCGTTCATGTCGGTATAAAGACCTTCGCCTGTATCAAACTTATATTTTGCAAGAGTCATTCTCTTCCACTTTGCAAGCGAATGTACAATTTCAACCAGATTACCGTTTATACACGGAGCGTCAAACGTAACGGGACGTTCAACACCGTTTAAGTTATCATTAAGTCCCGTTTCGGGTCTCACAAACAACGGTGCGGAAATTCTCTGCAGATTGAGTGCCGCTATGATTTCATGCTGAAATGTATCCTTTATAAATTTTATAGCTCTTTCCGTTTCCCTCGGGCTTAGGGGCGAGCTGTAGTTTTCCGGTAATAATAGTGCCATTATTTACACTCCTTTATTGTTTATCGGTGAACTCAATACTGTCAAGAGTTGCTTTGAAGTTTTTGCGTATATCCGCAAGATACTCTTTCCGAAGTGCGTCACGTTCGGCAGTCTCCGCTTCGCTAAGACCTGTTTCCCTTGCCTTTTTTGCAAGCTCATTTATCCTTGCAATCTTTAATTTATCCAAAACAACACCACCTTAAAATACATCTATCTATTATTGTACTATATATTGACGGAAATTTCAAGAAATTTTCGATAAAAACTTTGGACAAAATTCATTTTTCTATCATAAAACATATTATACATTAAGTCAAAACGGAAAGGAGGTCTGTAAAATGTATAATAACTGCTCAAATAACTGCAGCTGTTGCGAGCTTCTTATCTGGATTCTTATTATCCTTGTTATCGTTAACTGTATTTGTGACTAATTTGGTACATCGCATTGTGCAGACATTACCGCACACTTAAATTTAGTTGTTTTAAAGCAATCAGACAAAAAATACCGCCGTTCCGTTTCGGAACGACGGTATTTTGTTTTTATTCAAAGCTGTCAACATCAAGTTGATACCCAAGCAACTCACCTATATCTTTAATTTTCCCCTTGACAACAATTTCATCACCAACGCTCATTTCAGCGACCTTCTGTTTCTGCTCATCATTTTTCAGATAACACTGAACACTTGTAAGCGTAAAACTATTATCTGACGGTGAGAGTGATATGTACTTACCGTCACTGTCTATGTTTGAAAGCTTACCTGTCAGTTTTACATACTGATTATTATATGTATTTTCTGCTTTCAGTGCATTGCTTTCCAAATCCTTCACGAGTTGAGATACGCTATATTCTGTGTATGTGCGTTCTACCGTTTCTGATGCTTTTTGTTCTGCTATGGCATTATCTGTCTGCACACTTCCTTCATCCTTTCCCGATGATGCAATCACGGCAATCAAAATTATGATTACAGCAAAAATAAACCATGCTTTTTTATAAAACGGCTTTTTTACTTTTACTCCACAGTGCGGACATACTACAGCCTTTTTGTCTATAGGCTTTGCACAATTTTTACAATTTACTTCCTTGTTTTTCATAAGTACACCTCATTTCGTAATAATAAAATAAGTATAACACATAAAATGACTTGTGTCAACAGTCATTTTATGTGTTATACAAGATTTAATGT
>JAXJRQ010000010.1:0-10353 GCA_036310525.1 Clostridia bacterium | reverse complement strand
GCGCCCTCAAGAGCTGCTTCAACGGGGATTGTGTACTGACGTGCGTCAATAACTCCGTCAATGCGTCTTACTGCGTCCGAATGTCCCTGACTTACGCCCTTGCCCCAGAAGGTATAGTCATTGCCGTCGGGAAGAATAGCGTTTGCGTACAGACGATTAAGTGAAAACATACCGGGATCCCAGCCTACTGAAATAAGCGCTGTTTTGTTTCCTTTTTTTGCGCCGTTATCTACATTTGCGAAATGCTCGGGTATTCTGGCATGAGTGTCAAAGCTGTCCACAACATTGAAATACTGCGCAAGCTCAGGAGTCTGAACGGGTAAATCCGTTGCACTGCCGCCGCACAAAATCATAACGTCGATTTCATCCTTGTGTTTTAAAACGTCGTCTGCGTGATACACAGGCACATTGTCCGACAAAATTGATACATTTTCGGGTGAGCGTCTTGTAAATACCGCAGCCAGCTCCATATCGCTGTTGTTTTTAATTGCACACTCCACTCCACGTCCGAGGTTTCCGTATCCGAAAATTCCGATTTTAATACTCATACTCATCTTACCTTTCTACCTTAAAATGCTGTAAAACAAAGCTTTACACATAAATAATTATACCACTGCTTTTTTTTGTTGTCTATATTTTTTTAGTACAGTATTGAATTTTTTTCTGTAATATATTTTGTGAATTTTGCAAAAAATATGTACTAAAAAGGGAACCGAAAACGGTTCCCTTTCGTTAACGGAACATATTCCGTTGTATTTGGGGGGCCCTTGCTCTTTGAGCAAGGGCATATGAAAAAAAGGATGGTGTTGACTGCATGAAAAACAGTCAATTCAATAAAAAGTGATTAGCAATTTAATTACGGAGTCTGTGTGCTTTCCGTAAGGCGAACGCTGATTTCAAGAATCTGATTATCACGCAGTACCTTGAATGTCAGGTATTCACCGGGTTTCTTTTCGTCACGGATTTCGTTTACTTCAGAGGATGATTTTGCTTTTTTGCCGTCAACCTCAAGAATCATATCGCCAACTTGAAGTCCTGCTTCCTGAGCACCGCTGCCCTCCTGAATACTTCCTATAAACAATCCGTATCTTGTTTCGCTGATGCCTATACCAACCAACGGTCTGCCGGTCACATAACCCGAAGCAATCAAATCGTCGATTATCGGCTTTGCTTCCGAAATCGCAATTGCAAAGCCCATGCCCTCAACGCCTGACGATGAAAGCTTAACGGAGTTAATTCCGATAACCTCGCCGTACTGGTTGATAAGCGCACCGCCCGAATTACCTGAGTTAATGGCTGCATCTGTCTGTAAAAGGTTATATGTTCTGTTATCTATTGACATTGTTCTGTTAACTGCACTTATGATACCTGCCGTTACAGAACCCGAAAATTCCTGACCAAGCGGATTACCGATTGCGACTGCAAGCTCACCAACCTGAGTCTGGGTCGAATCGCCCAGAGTTGCCGCACTTAGCGGTAAATCGGTTTCAATTTTAAGAACAGCAAGGTCTGTTTTTGTGTCCTGACCAACAACCTTTGCGCCTATTTCATCACCTGTGTTAAGAATTATTGAAACCTCTGCAGCACCTTCGATAACGTGCTGATTTGTCACGATATATCCGTCTTCGCTGATTATTATACCCGAGCCGCTGCCTTGCTCAACCATTTCATCGGAAGCTGAGGGGTCCTCGTAGTAGTAAAATCTGCCGCTGAACGGGTCGAAATAATTTTGCGGCTGAACCTTTGTCTTGTTTATAACACCGACAACGCTCGGACCGACTGTTGCCGCAATCTGCGGAATTGTCAGCACCTGCTTGCCGTTTACTGTTTCGGTAAGCTGAGTCACCTGTGCCGCTTCTGATGCTATTGCAGACGGAGCAGACGCTCTCTGGGTAACTGATGGCTGATTTTTGTCATATATATAATAAAGACCTGCTCCGAAAACAGCCGCAGTAAGTACGCTTGCCGTAAGTGCAGAGCTGATGGCAATAAGCCATGTTTTAGGCTTTTTTTCTTTCTTTTCTTTTCTTTCGTATATAATCAAGTCAGTAGAATCGGTATATGGATACTTTTTCATTTTTACCCCTCCTGAATTTTTATTTTAAGTACAATATTTATGAATTTCGTATGGGCATAACCCTTCTGTTAAATCATAACATTAAATTAGGCGATTGTCAATAAATGACTTGCCTTAAATGTATTATTCCTGACTACAAATATATCATACATCACATTTTTGTCACTGGTATGAATTAAATGTAAACAACAATTATTTAATTTATGAACAAAATATGAATTGAATTAATAAAAGAGGTTAAGTTGACACAATGTCAACTTAACCTCTTAAACACAATAGAACTGTCCACTTGTGTTTTTTCTAGTGCTATACACCAAATTGAATTATATAATTTTCAGCATATAGATATGATGAAATAACGCATAAAACCAATAGTATACACCAAAATATAATACTGTTAAAATCAGAGAATGTTTTTGTTTTAAGAAAAATATATATTTTTCTTATTATATTTATAATAATTCCAAGCACACAGACAGGTATGCTAAATACAGATATTATATATGCAATTATAGCATAATCAAATTTATACTTACCTAAATATAAAAGATACGTTTCACCAAGAGGACATTCTGAATAATTAAATACATTATTCAAAGCCACTATTACAGAAATAATAAAACATAGAGCACTACTTGTAATAACTATATATTTAATAATCTTACAAATTGTACCTAAAATACGTTTAATCACTAGGAACCACCCTTTCACTTAATGTGACAGTAGGAACACAAGGGGACGGTTCTGTTGACACACTTGTTGTGCCATGCAGAACGGTTTCCTTGACACATATTTTAACACATTATGGTAAAATATTCAATATTTTTGTAAAAAAATTATGTCGCATAAGTTTTAAAAACACATATATGTGCTATTGATTTTTGTTTTTATATATGGTATAATCAAGCATATATTAAGACAAACTGAAAGGAACAAAAGATATGAAAATCCGTATGACCACACCTCTCGTTGAAATGGACGGAGATGAAATGACAAGAATTATATGGAAGATGATAAAGGACATTCTCCTCACTCCATATATTGATTTAAAGACAGAGTATTACGACTTAGGACTTGAACACAGAAACGAAACAAACGACCAGGTAACATTCGACAGTGCCGAAGCAACAAAGAAATACGGTGTCGCTGTTAAGTGTGCTACAATCACACCGAATGCGGCAAGAATGACAGAATATAATCTTAAAGAAATGTGGAAATCACCCAACGGAACAATCCGTGCCATTCTTGACGGAACGGTATTCCGTACACCTATTCTCGTAAAGGGAATTACTCCGTATATTCCCACATGGACAAAGCCTATCACAATCGCACGTCATGCTTACGGCGATGTTTATAAAAACGTCGAAATGCAGGTAAAGGCAGGCTCAAAAGCTGAGCTTGTTTGCACCGACAAGGACGGAAATGTGGTAAAGGAAACAATCCATGAATTTAAAGGCGACGGCATAATTCAGGGTCTGCATAACCGTGATGAAAGTATTGAAAGCTTTGCAAGAGCATGCTTTAACTATGCGCTTGACCTGAAAAAGGACATATGGTTTGCTACAAAGGACACCATTTCCAAGAAGTATGACCATCGCTTCAAGGATATTTTCCAGGAGATTTTTGATAACGAATACAAAGCAAGATTTGACGAAGCAGGTATAGAATATTTCTATACTCTTATTGACGACGCAGTTGCAAGAGTTATCCGTTCAGAGGGCGGATATATCTGGGCATGTAAAAACTACGACGGTGACGTTATGAGTGACATGGTAGCAACTGCATACGGTTCGCTTGCAATGATGACATCAGTGCTTGTTTCACCTGACGGTGTGTATGAATATGAAGCCGCTCACGGCACGGTACAGCGTCATTATTATAAGTATCTGAAGGGCGAAACAACTTCGACAAACTCGGTTGCAACCTTGTTTGCATGGACGGGTGCTTTAAGAAAAAGAGGCGAGCTTGACAATCTTTGTGACCTTGTTAAGTTTGCGGATAATCTTGAAAAAGCTACTATTCAGACAATTGAAGAGGGCGTTATGACAGGAGATTTGTATATGCTTTCAACTCTGGAAGAAAAAACAAAGGTAAGCACAGAAGATTTCCTTAAGGCTGTAAACGAAAGACTCGTTAAGCTTATGTAATAAAATAATCGGAAAACCGACGGTTTTCCGATTATTTTTATCTATGCAGATAAAAACAGAAAAAATTGTCAAATAAAGTTGCTATTAAAACAATGCAGATATTGACAAAATGCGTGTTTTTTGATACTATTATAATGTATATTTATATGCAGTTAAAAAATAACTGCACAGACAAGATAACAAAAAAGCTTTGCTTTAAGGATGAAAGGAATTGATGGCAGTGGCACAACCAAAAGTAGCTCTTATAATGGGCTCTGATTCGGATTTTGAAAAATTAAAGGGATGTATTTCAAAGCTTAAGGAATTTAAGATTGAAGTTGATGTAAATGTAATTTCGGCGCACAGAACGCCCGATAAAGCGGCTGAATTTTCTAAGAATGCCGAGAAAAACGGTATAGAGGTTATCATTGCGGCGGCCGGTATGGCTGCGCATCTTGGCGGAGTTCTTGCGGCACACACTACACTGCCCGTTATAGGTATTCCCATTGAATCAACTCTTCAGGGAATGGACGCACTTCTGGCAACAGTTCAGATGCCTCCTGGAATACCCGTTGCAACTGTAGGCATAAATAACGGCACTAATGCGGCAATTCTTGCGGCACAGATGCTTTCGTTAAAGTATGACTACTTAAAGGATATGTTAAATGCCGACAAGCAGAGAATGCTTGACGGAGTAAATAAAAAGGATGAAAAAATAAAACAACTTGCGAAGGAGATATAATTATGAGTGGAAATGCATATAAGCAGGCAGGCGTTGACGTTGAGGCAGGCTACGAGTCGGTAAGACTTATTAAGGACGATGTAAAGAGAACCTCAATTGAAGGAGTTCTCGGTGGAATAGGCGGTTTTGGCGGTCTGTTCGAGATTTCAAAGGACTACAAGAACCCTGTACTTGTAAGCGGTACAGACGGTGTAGGTACAAAGCTTAAGGTTGCTTTCCTGATGGATAAGCATGACACAATCGGTCAGGACTGTGTTGCAATGTGTGTAAATGACGTTGCATGCTCAGGCGCAAAGCCGTTGTTCTTCCTTGACTACCTTGCAGTAGGCAAGAATGTTCCCGAAAGAATTGCTGAAATCGTAAAAGGTGTTGCAGACGGCTGTGTTAAGGCAGGCTGTGCGCTTGTCGGCGGTGAAACGGCAGAAATGCCAGGCTTCTATCCCGTTGATGAATACGACCTTGCAGGATTTAGCGTTGGTATAGTTGAAAAGGACAAGATTACAGACGGTGACCGTGCAAAAGCGGGCGATGTTCTAATCGGTATGGCTTCAAGCGGTGTTCACTCAAACGGATACTCACTTGTAAGAAAGCTTTTCGGTCTTAATGATGACGGCGCAAAGGAAAAGCTTAACGAATACAGCGACAAGCTTGGCATGAAGGTGGGCGAAGCGTTGCTTGAACCTACAAGAATTTACGTAAAACCGCTTCTGAAGCTTATCGACGAAGTTGGTATAAATACAGTTTCGCACATTACGGGCGGCGGCTTTATCGAAAATGTTCCCAGAATGTTACCCGACGGCTTAAGAGCGGTTATCAAAAAGGGTACATGGGAGGTTCTTCCTATATTTGATATGCTTCAGGAGCTTGGTAATGTTCCCGAAAACGATATGTACAATACATTTAACATGGGTATCGGCATGATAGTTGCAGTTGACGCCGACAAGGCTGATGCCGCAGTAAAATGCCTTGAAGAGGCAGGCGAAAAAGCATATATTATCGGTGAGCTTAAGGCAGGCGAAAAGGGAGTCGATATTATATGAAAAAACGTATCGGAGTTTTAGTTTCGGGCGGCGGTACCAATTTACAGGCGCTTATTGACGCACAGAAGAGCGGAGTTATAAAAAGCGGCGAAATTGTTACTGTTGTCAGCAACAAAGAAGGCGTTTATGCGCTTGAAAGAGCTAAAAACGCAGGAATTGATGCAAAAGTAATCACGAAAAAATCCTGTGGCGGTGACAGTGCTGAATTTAACAAGGCGCTGTGTGCATATATGAAAGAAATGCAGGTAGACATTGTTGTTCTTGCCGGTTTTCTTGCCATTCTTGAGGGCGAATTCCTTGATGAATACAAAAATAAAATCATAAATATTCATCCGTCGCTTATTCCGTCGTTTTGCGGAGACGGATTTTACGGACTGAAAGTGCATCAGGCGGCACTTGACTACGGTGTGAAGGTGACGGGCGCAACGGTGCATTTTGTAAATGAAATCACCGACGGCGGAAAGATAATTCTTCAGAAAGCCGTATACATAAATCCTGACGATGACGCAGAAAGTCTGCAAAAGCGTGTAATGGAAGAGGCTGAATGGAAAATACTCCCTCAAGCTGTTGAGCTCGTTTGCGGCGGGCAGGTCTGAATAAATTTCCGTATCTTATCGCTTTTCGTTCGGGGCAGTACCCATGTACGGCACCGCTCGCTGCAAAGCAGCAACCTACGAAAATTTCTTTTGACTTTATAAATTAAGTATAGAATTGGAAAGGAAACATAGTATGAAAAAAATAGATATTTACGAATCACTTAAAGAAAACGCATATCCCGGCAGAGGTATTATAATAGGAAAAAGTGCAGACGGTAAATCGGCTGTTACTGCATACTTTATAATGGGCAGAAGCGTAAACAGCAGAAACCGTGTTTTTGTTGAGGACGGTGACGGAATACGTACTCAGGCATTTGACCCGTCAAAGCTTGAAGATCCGCATCTGATCATATATGCACCTGTAAGAGTGTTAGGTAACAAAACCATTGTAACAAACGGCGACCAGACCGATACAATCTATGAAAAGATGAATCAGCAGATGACATTTGAGCAGTCACTTCGCTCACGTGAATTTGAGGATGACGCACCGAACTACACACCGAGAATTTCAGGTATTATTAAAACAGATGACGGTGGTTTTAATTATGCAATGTCAATCTTAAAGAGTGATAACGGTGACCCGTCATCATGCTTAAGACATACTTTTACATATAACAACCCCAAAGCAGGCGAAGGCCGATTCATTCATACATACATGGGTGACGGAAATCCGCTTCCGTCATTTGAGGGTGAGCCTGAGCTTATCGAAATTCCTAACGATATGGAGCAGTTTGCGGCTGATTTATGGGACGCACTTAATGAGGACAACAAGGTTTCATTGTTTGTAAGATTTATTGACCTTGAAAGTGGTGCGGTTCAATCAAAGATTATAAATAAAAATCAGTAACTTGGGAGGCGGAAAAAATGCGTTTATCTACTACAACGGACGTTCTTGCAGATAAATTTGACTTAAACAAGGCAATTGATATAATTTCTGCGTCAGGCTATGATGCGGCGGATTTTTCAAATTTCAAGCAGGAATATCATACAGATGCACATAATGAAGAATTTTATACAGAGCTAAGAAAATATGCCGAGGATAAAGGGATTGTGTTTAATCAGTCGCATGCACCTTTTCCCTCGACTGTTACAGATGAATTAAAAAACGAGGAAATTTTTGCGCATATTACAACAGCAATGAAGCATGCGTCGTTACTTGGAATAAAAACAATAATTGTGCATCCGTGTCAGCATATACAGCATGCAGATGACAACAATGCCGAAATTCTTTTTGAGTACAATATGAATTTCTATAAAAAGCTTATTCCGTATTGCGAGGAGTACGACATAAGAGTAGCTCTTGAAAACATGTGGCAGATTCAGAACTATAACGGAGGCTGGCGTAAGATAATACCGTCTACGTGCGCACGTCCTGCTGAGTTTATACGCTACCTTGACGAGCTGAACAACGATTGCTTTGTTGCATGTCTTGATATAGGTCATGCAACGCTCGTTTGCGAAAATGTGCCTGATTTTATAAAAGCACTCGGTAATAAGCGTTTACAGGCGCTTCATGTGCATGATGTTGACGGTGTAGTGGACAGTCATACTCTTCCGTTTTTCGGTGTGACCGAATGGGATAAGGTTATGAAAGCACTTGCCGACATTGACTATAAAGGTGATTTAACCTTTGAAGCAGATAGTTTCTTTAAAGGTAAGCCGTTGGAAATATATCCTGATTGTGCTATGTTCATGGCTAAAACGGGAAGATACCTTGTAAATAAATTTAATGAGTATAAAAAATAAGGAGATAATGATATGAACGAAATGCAGTTAAAGTACGGATGCAATCCGAATCAGAAGCCGTCAAGAGTGTTTATGGCGGACGGAAGTGAGTTACCTATCGAGGTAATCAGCGGCAGACCGGGATATATAAATTTACTTGATGCACTTAACGGCTATCAGCTTGTTAAGGAGCTAAAAAAAGCGACAGGAATGCCGGCAGCGACATCATTCAAGCATGTGTCACCGGCAGGTGCGGCAGTTGGCTCGCCATTGTCGGACACATTGAAAAAGATATACTTTACGGATGATGTTGAATTAACTCCGCTTGCAAATGCATATGCACGTGCAAGAGGTGCGGACAGAATGTCATCATTTGGTGATTTTATCGCATTATCGGATGAATGTGATAAGGCAACGGCACTTCTTATAAAGAAAGAGGTTTCCGATGGTGTTATAGCACCGTCATTTTCTGCAGAGGCACTTGAAATTCTTTCACAGAAGAAGAACGGAAATTACTGCGTTTTAAAAATTGATGAAAACTATACTCCTGCTCCCATTGAAACAAAGCAGGTTTACGGCGTTACATTTGAACAGGGAAGAAACGAGCTTGATATAAACGAAGAGCTTCTTTCAAATATTGTTACAGACAACAAAGAATTGTCAGATGAAGCAAAGCGTGACATGATGATTTCGCTGATTACTTTAAAATATACACAGTCAAACAGTGTATGCTATGTAAAGGACGGTCAGGCAATCGGTATCGGCGCAGGTCAGCAGTCAAGAATTCACTGTACACGTCTTGCCGGAAATAAGGCGGATATATGGTGGCTCAGACAGTCTCCGCAGGTATTGGGACTGCAGTTCGTTGACGGTATAAGACGTGCAGACCGTGACAATGCGATTGACGTATATATTTCGGACGAATATATGGACGTACTTGCAGACGGTGCATGGGAAAAGATATTTAAGGTTAAGCCGGCTGTATTCACCAAGGAAGAACAACGTGCATGGCTTGACAAAAACACAGAAGTTACTCTCGGTTCGGATGCATTCTTCCCGTTCGGCGACAATATAGAACGTGCTCACAAGAGCGGAGTTAAGTATATTGCACAGCCCGGCGGTTCGGTAAGAGATGATAATGTTATCGAAACATGTAACAAATACGGTATGGTAATGTCATTTACAGGAATAAGATTGTTCCATCATTAATTGTTTACGGAAGGGGATAACATTAAGCTATGAAAGTTTTGGTAGTTGGCGGCGGCGGACGTGAACATACAATCGTATGGAAAATCTCACAGTCGCCCAAGGTAGATAAAATCTATTGCGCACCCGGTAACGGCGGTATTGCATCACTTGCAGAATGTGTAAACATAAGCGCAACAGACATTGACGGTATTGTTAAATTTGCAAAGGAAAAGGCGGTTGACCTTGTTATGGTTGCGCCTGATGACCCGCTTGTGCTTGGTATGGTTGATGCACTTGAAAAGGAAGGCATACGTGCATTCGGACCACGTGCAAATGCGGCAATTATTGAGGGCAGTAAGGTGTTCTCAAAAGAGCTTATGAAAAAATACAACATTCCCACAGCCGGTTATGAAGTGTTTACGGACAGTAATGCGGCTATTGAGTTTGTTAAAAAGGGAACATTCCCGACAGTTATAAAGGCAGAGGGTCTTGCACTCGGTAAGGGCGTTATCATTGCTCAGAATGAGGAAGAGGCAGTAAGCGGCATTAAAGAAATCATGGAGGATAAGAAATTCGGCGAGAGCGGAAACAGAATTGTTATCGAAGAATTTCTTACAGGCCCTGAGGTTTCGGTGCTTGCATTTACCGACGGTAAAACTGTTAAGCCGATGGTTTCTGCTCAGGACCATAAGCGTGCATATGACAACGATGAAGGACTCAATACGGGCGGTATGGGAACATTTTCACCGAGCCGTCTCTACGATGCGGCAAAGGCAGAGGAATGTATGGAAAATATATTTTTGCCTACAATCAAGGCTATGTCAGCAGAGGGCAGACCGTTTAAGGGTGTATTGTATTT
>JAXJRQ010000009.1:0-13308 GCA_036310525.1 Clostridia bacterium | reverse complement strand
TCATCATATTCCTTTATGATATTACTGAACATTTTTGCACCAAATTCGTCGCCCAAAGCCGCATCATAGGTGAATTTCATTTCGTATTCGGTTGCATTGACATCGTATTTTTCACCAAGAAGTGCCGCAGATTCCGTCACTTCTTTATCAAGCTCGGTGATTACTTTGTTTATTGTTATATCCTGACGAATACCTTTTACGCTAAGGTCATCATCGTCATCATCAAAGCCCATATTCTCAAGTGCCGCATTTATAACCGCCGGATTTTGGATTTCGTACGGGTCAAGCTTACTTTCGCCGTCAGGTGCAAGTCCCTGTGCTGCTTCTTCGTGATTGTACTTGAAGCCGAGAGTACATGTATATGTCTGCATCCTTGTTACCGCATATCCGCCGATAAGTCCTACAACCAGTGAAAGAGCAACTATCTGCAGAAAATACTTCTTCAAAATGCGAACCATTTCAGTTAAATTCAAAAGTCCCATTCTGTCATGCTCCCTCCCCTTCACTGTTTTTCTTTATTGAATTGATAAGCTTTCTCTTACGTCTTACTTTTCTACTGTCGTTAACTGCAGTAATAAATACTGCTACCACAAACGCAAACATTGCACCTAATGCAAATGCAATACCCATTTTCATAATAAGGCTCTTGCTTATCAGTCCTCTGTGCGTTATTTTTGATGTTATATAATTTTCATTGACGTTATTATAATACTCTGTTACGACCTCACGTGCGGTCTCCGTAAGATTTGTGTATTCCTTTTCAAAATCCGATATAAGCTTGTCGCACTTTGAAATAAGTCTTTCGTGTTCTTCGGGAGTTGTCATCACATTCTGATAAATCGCAAGCTCTTTACTGAATATATTAATCTTCGTCTCATATTCCGCAACACTTTCGTCTGCACTATGTTTAAGAGCGGATACCGTATCAAATGCTGTTTTGGGTCGTGCCTGATAAAGACCGTAGTCCTTGTTCTGAATTACATTAATCAGGTTTTCTGTAAAGGTCTGGTCATAGTTGTGCATTGCAAAGCTGTTGATATGCGCACGTGAACCTTCTTTGTTGTATTTGAGTCTGTTATTTTCAATATTTACGTTGATTTTGTTTGAAGCAAGAGAAACATCCTTCGACAACCCCGATGATTCAACAAAATTATTGATACCGTCAAGACTATTGGTAATCAGGAACGAATATTTACCCTTAATATCGCTAAGCGACAAATTATGCTTTTTTGAAACAAAATCAGGACGCTGTTTCTCAAGATATTTAAGGTAAGCTATTACGTTATTTATCTTTGTCTTATAGATATTAACTTCCTCGCTGTAGTCATAATCACCAACCTTAACAGTATCGGTAATCAGCTTAAATGCATTGATACCGCCAAGCTCCTCAGCAATCTTCTGACGGTTTACTTCTATAAGCTTTTCAAGAAATTCACCGCTCAGATCCTCGCCTGACAATATCTTTAAAATATTCTTTTCCTTATAATCATGCGGCTGAACAAAGGTTATTTTATATTCATTAGCCACATAAGTAAAATCATTGCCCTCGCTTCGTGCCGATGAAACAGATGCACCTGCAGGGCTATCGAGATAGCTGTAAATATAAAACTTATCACGTATATCATCTACCGTGAAATGCTCATATTTATCTTCTTTCTGCATCAGCTTGAGTGCCGCCTCAAGGTTTTCTTCGCAAATGAAATCATAGTATGTGAAACGGCTTCCGTCAGGATATTGGGATTCGGCTATTTCAGGATAATTCAGAATAACATGCGCTCTTGATACTGCATACTCCACGTATGCATATTTACAGAAATACGCACCTGATGCAAGAATACCGAATACAAGCATAAGACTTATCAGCTTACGGAAATTCGTCGCTTTTCCACGGTAAAAAGCCTTTTTGAAAATATTTCTTTTATTCTTAACCTTATTTTTCAACCAAATCCACCTCCTTATTTGCATCCGCTACTGTCTTTTCCTTAAAATCATCCTCACCCTCTGCCGCAGATTTTAAAAGCATAATCTTCGTGGTCAGAAGAATGATTTTAAAGTCCAGAAACAGCGAATAGTGTGTTATGTAAAACAAATCATAATATGTTCTGTCATGAATATACGTTGAATATCTTCCGTACACATGCGAAAGGCTTGTCAGTCCTGCCTTAACCTCAAATCTGTAATCGTAGTTTTCTATTTCCTTTTCAAACTGTTCAACAAAAACAGGTCTTTCAGGTCTTGGACCCACAACGCTCATGTCGCCCTTTAAAATGTTAATTATCTGCGGAAGCTCATCAAGTCTGCACGCACGAAGAATTTTTCCTATCGGAGTAATTCTCGGGTCATCCTTTTCCGCAAACTTAGGTCCGCTCAGCTTTTCAGCATCGGGAATCATTGTACGGAACTTGTATATGTAAAATTCCTTTTTGTCCTTTGTAAGTCTTAACTGCTTGTAAAATACAGGGCCCGGCGAAGTAAGTTTTATAATTACCGCAATCACTGCCATGGGGATTATTGCAATTACCATCCCCACCGTCGAAAGCACTATGTCAATAGCACGCTTTAAAAACCGTTCAATTGCCGACAATGATTTTCTCGGCATATACAGAGTCAGAACGTCATCAAATCGCACAATTCTGGCATTAGTCTTACCCACATCAATGATTTTGGGTACTATGAACAAATCCTTATTAAGTACCGTCGCTTCACTTACAGCCACAGAATATTCTTCCTCGGAAAGTCCGTCAAGAATACAAACCGCATCATAGTGCAGAAATTCTTTCTGCATAAATGACTTTGCCTCATCAAGAGTAAGTCCTTCTATGCTTTCATACCATGAATCGTAATTCTTAAGAACACCGTATTTTATTCTTTTCATTCTTGAAAAATTACTCGCTGTTGCACCTATAATAAGCAACCTTGCTTTTTTATTAAGTTTTTCATTGTTTCGTATATATTGAAGAATAAAATCCACAATAAAGATGCCGATGATTTTTTCTGCCATGATTAAAGCATCCATAATAAGCTTTTCCTTTGAGAAAAACAATATCAGATTTATTGCAGACACAATCACAAACGTATATATATTTGATAATACCGTTATCACGGTTTCCTCATAAAGTCCCGAAATCGTTATGGTGTACTTTTCCATCCAATACATAAACAACAGCGTAACTCCGCCGTCAACAATATACATCAGTGCCATTATACGATTGCCGATAGGCCCTGCTTCGTGCAATGCAATATCACCAAACAGCAATACTGCAAAAATCACAACCAGATTCCAGAAAAACGAATGACGGTATTCATTGCGCATATTGCGGGTAGCTACCTTTACAGACATTTAAAAACACTCTCCGTTCAATATAATTATTTTTGTGTGAAAAGCTTTTCACGAAAAATTCTCACTATTTTGGATGCTGTTATAATATACGGTCTTAGTTCACACAATCTTCTATACAGAAAATTATCCATTCCCCATCCGGCAAGCGCTTTCTTCATATCAATTGAAACACGCCTGTTGGCACGAAGCTTTTCTTTTCCCGAAAGTCCGCTTCCTGTAAGCGATTCGTTGCTTCTGCGGTAATGATACATTGCCTTGTTTATGAAGCAATACTTTTTCACCTTGCCAAAAAGCCTTATACAAAACTGCAAATCCTCAGCCGTTTTCAAATCAGTCTCAAACCTTAAATCACCTATAAGCTCAGTGCGGATTAATTTCATGCAAACATGATTCATATTGATACCGGTCATCATTCTGAGATAAACCTTTTTAAGTCCATCCCCGCTAAGCTCAATGTCACGATTAAACGCACCTTTGGGCAAAAATGTTTTTCCGCCGGAAAAATCGTAAATAAATCTGCACTGAACTATATCTGCGTCGTTTTTTTGAGCCGTTTCAACCATTTTTGAGAGCATATCCTTTTCCCAGTAATCGTCCGAGTCAATAAAAGCCGTATACTCTCCCGAAAGCATTGCCAATGCAGTATTTCTTGCATTGGAAACACCCTTGTTTTTATCAAGTAAAACATATGTAAACCTGCCGTCCGAATTTTGATATTCTTTTATTATATCAGCACTCGAATCCGAAGAAGCATCATCTATAATAATTGCTTCCCAGTCGGTAAATTTCTGTTCCTTCAGACTGTCAAGACATTTGCGCAAATACTCTTGTGCATTATAAACAGGCACAATAATCTGTACTTTTGCCCGGTTCATTTCAGCAAGACCCCTATCCTATCATTTTATTTTAAACAAAAAAACCGCAACAACAAACAAGCCAACCTCCTGACCCATTTTATCATTGCAGCCTGACTGACATAGCTTATAACCTTAGTCTCATAGCTTTGCGTCAACGGCTTTCACCGTCTTTGCCTATTGATACATTTTATTATACATAAATTATTAATATTTGTCAATATCTTTTCCTATTATAAAGCAAAAAATCGTTTAAATGTTTTTTAGCAATATAAAAGCGTCTGCGCAAAAGCACAGACGCTTAAAAATACAATTATCCGAATTATACAACAAGGAAGAATTTGATAAGGAACAACAGTGAAATTATGTATGTAAGCACTGAAACATCCTTAGCCTTACCTGAGAACACCTTAATAACTGTATAAGAAATAAGTCCAAGACCGATTGCATGACCGATTGAACCCGAAACAGGCATTGCGATAAGCATAATTGCAGCCGGAACAATCTGATCCATATCATTCCAGTCAATATCCTTAAGACCTGAAATCATCAGAATACCTACGTAAATCAAAGCTGCTGATGTAGCTGCTGCAGGAATAATTGCAGCAATAGGAGCGATGAATATACAAGCAAGGAACAGAATACCTGTTGTAAGAGCTGTAAGACCTGTTCTTCCGCCTGCTTCTATACCTGAAGCTGATTCAACGAAGGTTGTAACTGTTGATGTACCTGTACATGCACCGGCAACAGTACCGATAGCGTCTGAAAGAAGACCTTCTCTCATCTTGGGCATTTTGCCGTTTTCGTCAAGCATATTACCTCTTGCAGCTGCACCAACAAATGTACCGATTGTATCGAACATATCAATCATGCAGAATGTAATAACAAGAGTGATTGCAGTGAACCAGCCGACATTTGCAAATGTCGCAAAATCAAACTTAAATAATGTTGTTTCTGCCATATCTTTAAAGGGCGGAACAAATGAAGCCTCTGCAAGTGCAGCAAACGGATTTGTTTTAAAGAAAATTGCCTGACCTGCCCAGTAGATAACGCTCGCAATAAGCATACCTAAAAGAACAGAACCCTTAACCTTTTTCTTGTCAAGAATAATGATTGCAAATAATCCGATAAACATTGTTACAACAGTAAGAATCATTGTCGGATATGCTTCACCCATGTTTCCGCTGATAACAGACGGTGTAAGAGCACCGAAGAAATCTCTTAAAACATAGAAGCAGTTACCCTCGGCATTGTAAATACCTACGTTTGAACCAAGACCGATATTCATAAGCATGATACCGATTGCAGGAGCAATACCTGTGCGGACGCCTCTCGGAATCGCATCAACAATCTTTTCACGTACACTTAGAACCGATAACACAAGGAATACAATACCCTCAATAAGGATAATACAAAGAGCAGCCTGGAATGATCCCAGATAATCTGCGCCTGTAATTACCGCTATGTTTGAAACTACAACCGCAAAAAAGCTGTTAAGTCCCATACCCGGTGCAAGTGCAAAGGGTTTGTTTGCAAGAAATGCCATGCAGAACATAGCTATTGCCGAAGAAACACAGGTTGCCATAAATACGCCATTCCAAAGTGACTGACCGCCGTTTGCGCCAAATCCCGTAAGAAGGTTCGGGTTAAGTGCAATGATATACGCCATCGTCATAAATGTCGTAATACCGGCAAGGATTTCGGTACGTACACTCGTACCATTTGCTTTCAACTTAAATAATTTGTCCATTGTTTAAGCCTCCATATTAAAATTAATTTTTTCTCTAAAACTCCCATAATTTGTCGTACATGGTCGTTTCATTGTCGACATTATACCATAATATGAACAAATTGTAAACATTTTTTGTGTGTTTTTTTCTTTACAGATTATCTACAAAACAATAAATAACTTTTTTTGCAAAAAATATTGTAAATTTTTCAGTTTTGGTATATAATTAAGAAGATTATGAATAAAAATAGAAATTATACCCTGAATTAACAGGGTAACACAGGAGGAATATATTAATGGAACAGCAGACACAGTCAAGATTAAAGCAGATTTTACAGAACAGACGTGACAAGCTTACCGAATATCAGCAGTCGGGAGCAGATCCGTTTCAGATTACAAAATTCAACAAGGATACAACTTCTGTTGAAATAAAGGATAATTACAGCGAATACGAGGGTAAAACAGTAAGAATCGCAGGAAGAATTATGTCAAAGCGCCGTATGGGTAAGATTGGCTTCTGTGACCTTGCAGACCTTCAGGGTAAAATTCAGACATTCTTTAAAAAGGATGTTCTCGGTGATGATGAATATGAACGCTTCAAGAAGCTTGATATTGGTGATATTGCAGGTATTGAGGGCGAAGTTTTCACAACTGAAGCAGGCGAAATTTCTGTACTTGTAAAGGAAATGACTCTTCTTTCAAAATCGCTTATGCCGCTTCCCGAAAAGTTCCACGGTATGACAGATACCGACATGCGCTACAGACAGCGTTATGTTGACCTTATCATGAATACTGAAGTTAAGGATACATTCATCAAGCGTTCAAAGATTATTTCATCAATCCGCAGATACCTTGATGCACAGGGCTTTTTAGAGGTTGAAACACCGATGCTTGTTTCCAACGCAGGCGGTGCAGCTGCACGCCCGTTTGAAACACACTTTAATGCTCTTGATGAAGATTTCAAGCTCCGTATTTCACTTGAGCTTTATCTCAAGCGCCTTATCGTCGGCGGTCTTGAAAGAGTTTATGAAATCGGACGTGTTTTCCGTAACGAGGGTCTTGACACACGTCATAACCCCGAATTTACACTTATGGAGCTTTATCAGGCATACACCGACTACCACGGCATGATGGATCTTACCGAAAATCTTTACCGCCATGTTGCACAGGAGGTTCTCGGCACAACAAAAATTACTTATAACGGTATTGAAATGGATCTCGGCAAGCCGTTTGAGCGTATCACAATGCTTGATGCAGTTAAGAAATATTCAGGTGTTGATTTCAACGAAATTCATACTCTTGAAGAAGCACGTGCGGTTGCAAAAGAGCATCACGTTCAGTACGAAGACCGTCACAAGAAGGGTGATATTCTGAATTTATTCTTTGAGGAATATGTTGAAGAACATCTTATTCAGCCGACATTCGTAATGGATCATCCGGTTGAAATTTCACCGCTTACAAAGAAAAAACCTGAAAATCCCGACTATGTTGAACGTTTCGAGTTCTTCATGAACGGCTGGGAAATGGCAAATGCATATTCAGAGCTTAATGACCCGATTGACCAGAGAGAGCGTTTCAAGGCTCAGGAGGAACAGCTTGCACAGGGCGATGAAGAAGCAAATACAACAGACGAAGATTTCATGAATGCACTTGAAATCGGTATGCCTCCTACAGGCGGTATCGGCTTCGGTATCGACCGTATGTGTATGCTTCTCACTGACTCCGCTGCCATAAGAGATGTTTTGCTCTTCCCAACCATGAAAAGTCTGGATAAGTAAATAAATGAATAATAAAAACGCAGTCTTTGAAAATATCAAAGACAGCGTTTTTTAATTATAAGCAATCAGACATTATTTGCAGTCCAATTCTTAAACCAATTTTAAAACTCACCTCACTGCTTACTGTTCTTATTTCATCGGTTGCATTGATAATTTCATTAAATAATTCCAATTCTTCACCGGACAAAATTCTTGCTAATTTTTGTTCGCTATTGCAAAAAATACTCACCAACGTTGTGTATTGCTTATCTTCACTCAACGAATCATCAATTAATCCAATACTTTTATAATACAATGCATCAATAGTCGCCATCTCAATCCCTCCTCATTATTACAGGCAATTTAAATTGTCGTTTTGTATTATTATAGCAAATTTTATTTGCTATGTCAATTCTTTTTGCAATTATTTTTTGCATTTATTGCACATGCAAATTAAATTTGCTATAATAGGATAAAAACGTGTAGAGGATGATTTTTATGCTTTCTGAAACTTTAAAAGAGTTACGTGCCCAAAAAAAGATAACGCAAAGTGACATGGCAAATCTTCTGAATATAAAAAGGCAAACATACAGTGCATATGAAAGAGGTGTCAGTTTTCCCGATATTGTTTCATTGACTAAAATAGCAGATTTTTTTGATGTCACTACCGATTATCTATTAGGCTACAAAAAAGACACTTCCTCTAAAATGGTGCATTCGGACAAAACACAATCTTTACTTGAGTCTTATTCCGACCTGAGCGAAGAAGAGTTAAAAAAAGTCATTGAGTATATTGAATTTTTAAAAACAAAACGCAAAGATTAATTTTTTGGATTTTATTATACTGTTTTGTGCAATACTATATGCAGAAAAAACGTATTACGTTTTAAACGGGCGATGGAGTTAAACTCCATCGCCCGTTATTATAACAAAAATTTGTCTATTGTATTGACAACAGACAAGTAACGTCATATAATATAAGTGTAGTACCATTGGAAAGGAGCATATAGTATGCAGAACACAAGTATTACCATCCGAACAGATAAAGAAATTAAAGAGCAGGTTAAAAATCTGTATGCTGCATTGGGAATGGACTTAACCACAGCAGTTAATATCTTTTTCAGGCAATCATTACTGCACAACGGTATTCCGTTTGAGCTTAACCTTAATGTTCCCAATGCTACAACCTTGGCAGCATTTGAAGAAGGAGACAAAATGTTAAATGATCCGGCATCTCCTCGTTATTCAAGTGTGGAAGCATTATTTGAGGACTTAATGAATTAAATGAAATACGCAATCCAAAAAACCTCACAATTCAAGAAAGATTTCAAGCTTGCACTTAAAAGAAATTGTGACATACAAAAATTGCAGGAAATCATTACGATTTTAGCGAATGGCGATACATTGCCGGAATCCTGTTTTGACCATCCGTTAAGGGGTAATTACAGTGGGTACAGAGAATGTCATGTGGAACCCGATTGGTTATTGGTTTACAAAATAACCGAAAGTATCTTAATTTTGACCTTGTACCGTACAGGTACTCATAGTGACTTATTTTCATAAGCCAAACAGCATCTATAAAATCTTTTTGGATTTTATAGATGCTGTTTTTATACTTTTGCATTTCGCTTTAATTTTAAAAATTCAATATATTCAACAATTTTTTTGTTCATATATTTCCTTTAAATCTTCGATAGCAAGCGTAGGATCCATTGTATGAAACATCATATAATTTCTTTTCATTGTTTCAACCGGGGCTTGCTTATATATTTTTGCGCTATCCTCGCCGGTATAGAAATGCCAGTAGCGGTAGAGGTAGCCAATCCAGTATATTACATCGGCAGAAAAGACTTCTCCATTCGATGCTGCTATATCACTATTTGCTGATACAATTTCATCAAGTAGATATTCCTCACCTGCCCACTGCATACGATTATATTTTGAATCCAAGTCCTTAGCAATCTCAGATGTCATAAAGGTTTTAATAAATGCTGCGCTGCCATAACCTTTTTCGGCAGACAACTCAAACAGCCTGCCCTGAATATCACAAAGCTTTAATTGCAATTCATCAATCATATTAATTTCCATAGCCTTTCTGCCCACACAATATTACCTTTATCCGCTTTGCCTTATCGTGGGCAGGTAAGGCGTATAATGGAAATTATGCACATCGACGTTTCGTACCATAGGTACGAAAAATTCGGCGGTGCAATTAAATCTTACAGCACTATTGTGATTTATCACATTAGTGCTCCTTTCGCTTCATCAAGGATTTCATCAAAGAATTTGCCTTCTCGGCGATAGTTTTTGCAAATATCGTTCGCAAGAGAAATGCCCTTTGCTCTGTTTTCATCTGCAACTTCCTTCATAACAAGTCTTTCAAGGTAAGAAAGGGGAATTTCCTTTTCAATGCGGACTGCATCGCAGCCCTTTTGAGAAACAGTTACATACTGTCTGCCAAGCTGCAGAGCAGAAAGACTGTTTACAAGTGCAACATCGGTAACATTTCCTACGAAGAAGTTATCTATAACATAAAACATTCTGTCATTTGCAATACTGCCGATAATCAAATCCTTGTCTGTCATCATATCACGATATTTATTGTAGATGTCGGTATCTTTTATTTTTTCCATCTTGCCCCGGTTATATGCTACAAGCATCGCCCAGTCAATATCGGTATTAACCTCAAGGCTTTTAAGTGCATCAGCGCAAATGGAAACAATATAAAATTTAGACTCCTCATAATCGCAAATAAGGGTAAGAGGCTGATTCGGGTCAGTTCCCATATAAAAGCCCTTGCCAAAATCACACTGTTTGCGGCTTTTGGGTTCAATGCCTCCAACAATACCGGACTTGGAACCATGATAAAGTAAAATTCTGTTTTTCTCCGGACTGATATTATCCGTAGCCTGCTTTATCTTATCTAAAATCATTTCATAAACCGGAATCTTCTTTTCGTTGCAAATTTCGTATAGCTTTGTTTGTGCAAGCTTGTTCGGAATAGCGTGACCGTTCTCCCAACGATTGACCGTTGCAAAGGATACACCAAGCCAATCGGCAAACTCAGTCTGACTCAAGTTTATATGATTTCTTATCTTCTTTATTATATCTTTCACAACCTCACCTCAATATAACATTCTTTATATAAATCATTATATCAAATGCTATATATTTTGTCAATAATTTCTGAAAATATATCTTTAAAAACTATACAGTTGACACACACATTAAAATTGTTAACAAACTGTTTAAAAAAATGTATTGATTTTTGTCTGCAAAAATGGTATAGTATATAAGATGTATAAATTATGCATTGTACAAATGCAAAAACGGAAGGAGAAAAAGGAATGAATAATTCAAAAAGGCCGGCAACACCGGCAGACAAAATGATAAATGCCGTAATAGTAATAGTAATATTGGCAGTATTGGGATTGGGAGCATACGCAGTATATGATAAGGTAAGCGTTAATCTCGAAACAAAGGCAATTCAGGAGGGTACTTCGGAGCAGACAGTCAGATATGCAGCTGACATGGCAGGCATGAGTGCAGACGAATACCTTGCACAGTACGGACTTGGTGAAGCAGATCTTAATGCAAAATCAACAGTAAGTGAAATGATTGAAAAGATGACTGTTGAAAACTACGCTAAATACAGTGAAAAAGAAGTAGACGCACTTCTTGAAGAATTTGGTCTTACAGACAAGGCTACAAAGGATATGTTATGGTCAGAAGCTGAACTTCTTATCCCCACAGGAATTTACATGGGCGGCGAAGAGCAGTTTGCACAGATTAAAGAAGCATATGAACTTGACGACTCAATCACAGCTGAAACACCATGGGGCGAAGCTAAGGACAAGGTAGAAGAAGCACAGAATGCATACATCGAAAAGATGCAGAACGCAACTCCTGCACCTACAGCCGAAGCAACTGAAACACCCGCTGAAGGCGAAGTCGAAGCAACAGAAGTACCCGCCGAAGGCGAAGCTGAAGCAACTGAGGCTCCTGCTGAAAAGTCAGCTGAATAATAAGCGGAGGTATTTAGATAATGAGTGAAGAAAATAAGTTTGAAAATGAAGAAACAACCGAAGAAGTAGTTGAAACAGTTGAAGAGGTTGTTGAGGATGCAGTTGAAACTGTTGAGGAAACCGTTGAAGAGGTTGTAGAAACTGTAGAAGATGTTATTGACGAAGTTGAAGAAGCAGTTGAAGAAATAGCCGATGAATATATAGGCGAAGATACAGTTGCTGATTATTCAGATGAAATTCCCGAAGAGCTGGAAGACGCTGCATATGTAGGTGCTGAAGGTGACATCGTTTTTGACGAAGATGCATTGGCAGAGCTTGAACAAATCGACGGTAAAAAGTCAAACAAGGCTGCAGTTATTGCATTGAGCGCAGTTGCAGTATTGGTTGTTGCCGCAATAGCAGTTCTCTATTTCATGGGATATTTCGGTATGTGGTTCAACAAATACAACAAGCAGTATATTGACACAACAGGCAGAACTATCGAAGAAGTGGCAGAAATGTCAGGTATGACTTTAGAGGAATTCCTTGAATCATACGGTCTTCCCAAGAGAATGCCCAAGAACACATATGAATCAGCCGCATTCTACACAATGCCCGGCGAAAAAGCTGCTGAAGTTTACGGCATGACATTTGATGACCTTAAAGAACAGCTTCAGCTTCCTGATGACGTTGACCCGAAAGCACCATGGGGTGAAATTGAAGGCGAAGTAACCTTGAGCGTATATGTAGGCGGCGAAGAGTACGTTGACCAGATTAAGGAAATATACGAACTCGGCGAAGAAGTTACAGGCGAAACCAAGTGGAAGGAAATCAGACCTATAATTGACGCAAAGCAGAAGGAACAAAGAGAAGAATCGGAAAGACTTGCTGCTGAAGCAGAAGCACAGCAGAATGCCGAAGACGGTGAAGGCGCATCAGAGGATGAAAATACTGAAGGCGAAACAGCCGAAACGTCAGAAACAGAAGAAGCTGCACCGGCTGCCGAATAAAACATTCGAACAAATTATGCAGAGGATGGCACAGCGCCATCCTCTTTTTGACTACGGAGGATACAATGATTGCTGTAATAGATTACGGTGCAGGAAATCTGCACAGTGTTAAAAACGCACTTGACCACATAGGTGCCGAATCAATAATAACGGGTAATGCCGATGAAATCCTTGCCGCTGACGCAGTAATTCTGCCGGGTGTAGGTGCATTCGGCGACTGCATGGCAAGCCTTAGTAAAAACGGGCTTGTTGACACCGTCAAAACAGCCGCAAAAAGCGGCAAACCTTTTTTGGGGATATGTCTCGGACTGCAGTTGCTGTTTGAGGAAAGCGAGGAAAGTCCCGGTGTTAGCGGTTTGGGAATATTTAAAGGTAAAATCGTAAAAATACCTGACCGTGGACTTAAAATTCCGCATATGGGATGGAATAGCATCGAAATAAGCAAGAATTCAAAAATTCTTGCCAACAACCCGTTTGTATATTTTGTTCATTCCTATTATGTCGAAACCGAAGAAAAGGAAATTGTAAGCGCATACACCGAATACGGCGAAAAGCTTGCCGTTGCGGTTGAGCGTGACAACGTTTTTGCCGTTCAGTTTCACCCCGAAAAAAGC
>JAXJRQ010000008.1:0-5444 GCA_036310525.1 Clostridia bacterium | reverse complement strand
CGCTAATGCTCACACCTTTTTATTTATCTAAATCCAATATCTTCTGCGCTGCTGCCATAATACCCAGCTTAGCACTTTCATATGTGAGACCGCCCTGCATGTAAACGATATATGGCGGACGTATTGGTGCGTCGGCTGAAAGCTCTATTGAAGCACCCTGCACAAATGCTCCTGCCGCCATAATAACCTGATCATGGTATCCGGGCATATCCCATGGTTCGGGAGTAACAAAACTGTCTACGGGTGCGCCTTTTTGGATACCGCCGCAAAAAGCAATGACTTTTTCGGGACTTTCAAGCTTTATTGACTGAATAATATCGTGACGGACAGCAGCTGATGGCGGGTCAACAGTATAACCGAGCTTTTCAAACACTGCCGCACACAGAACTGCCGCTTTAAGTGCTTGGGATGTGATATGCGGTGCCATGAAAAATCCCTGATACATTTCACGGTTTGTTCCGATTGAAGCACCACATTCCTTGCCGATGCCGACAGAGGTAAGTCTGTATGCACAAAGCTCCACGTATTCATGCTTTCCTGCGATGTAACCGCCCGTTTTTGCAATTCCGCCGCCGGGGTTTTTAATGAGTGAGCCGGCGATAAGGTCTGCACCGTAATAGGTGGGTTCTTTGTCATCGGCAAATTCGCCGTAGCAGTTATCCACGATACAGATTGTA
The DNA here is from genome assembly GCA_036310525.1 of Clostridia bacterium. GTDB lineage: Bacteria > Bacillota > Clostridia > UBA1381 > UBA1381 > UBA4716. Next base: position 4,767 of record JAXJRQ010000008.1, on the reverse strand, counting down.
TCGGGTGAAATATCCTTTATGAATTTTACAAGCGTACCTATTTCTTCAGCACTGTAGGTCGGACGCCAGCCGTAGCCTTTTGAACGCTGAATTTCAATTGCTCTTATGTTCTTTTCTTTAAGCTTTTTTGCTATCGTATCAAAATCAGGCTGACCGTCGGGAAGTAAACTGACCTCGTCATAGCTTATTCCAAAATCCTTAAGAGAACCTCTGCCTTCTTCGCCTGATATTCCGATTGCTTCTTCAAGTGTGTCGTAAGGTCTGCCTGTAACGGCAAGAAGTGTGTCACCCGGACGTAGTACCGCATATAAAGCGGTGGCAATTGTGTGCGTACCGTTTACGAAGTTGTGACGGACGAGTGCATCCTCAGCATCAAAAACCTGCGCATATACCTTGTCAAGTGTGTCTCTGCCGAGGTCATCGTAGCCATAGCCGGTTGTGGGTAAGAGGTGTGCCTCCGAAACCTTGTTTTCTGAAAATGCATTCATAACCTTATACTGATTTATCTCAGCGATTTCTTCTATATGATGAAAATTTTCACGAAGCTCTTCCTCTGCACTGTTTACAAGGTCGAGCACAATTTGCGATATTTGAAATTTTTCTCTTATATATTCATTTTTATTCATGTGTATTCCTCCGATTGGTAATTAACACAAGAATTATAACATAATATTTACATAAGGTCAAGAACACACTTTTTAATATATGTTTCCGTTGCATTTTTTACCAAAATGTGATAAAATGAGTTTGCAAAGTAAATTCAATGAATTGCCTTACGACATGAATTGCACTTCGTGCATTATACAGGCAATTCAATTCATGGAGTGATAGCGAGAATTCATGGCTTTAGCCGATTCATGACAACGATAGTTGTCAATTCATTAAGATTAATTGGCATCTAAATCGTTCAAGCGTTTTGCACAATGTACAAAACGTAATGAATAATGAAATTGCTGCGCTGATGAATATTGAATAATGAAAAATTAATGAGGAAAATCGCATTTGGCGATTTTCAACCGAAATTATTCATAATTCATTATTAATTATTCATTTGTAGTCAGTGGCACATTGACTACAGCGTTCACTCATTCTATAAGTATTTTATTCAATGGATAGAATTAATTAATAATAAAAAAGAGAAGAGGCAATTGATATGTGGTTTATATTTGCTCTGCTGTCAGCAGTATTTGCAGCGCTCACTTCAATACTGGCTAAAATCGGTATAGAAGGAGTCAATTCAAATTTAGCAACAGCAATAAGGACAGCTGTTGTTTTAATTATGTCTTGGGGAATGGTGTTTCTTACAAATGTTCAGAGTGGAATAATGGATATAGACAAAAAGAGCTGGTGGTTCCTTATTTTATCGGGATTGGCAACAGGGGCATCGTGGTTATGTTACTATAAAGCACTGCAAATAGGTGAAACATCCAAGGTTGTTCCTGTTGATAAACTGAGTGTTGTAATTACTTTGATTTTAGCTTTTGTTTTCTTGCATGAGCAATTTACGACCAAGTCATTGATAGGATGTATTCTTATAGGCTTGGGAACGTTATTTATGGTTATATAAATACTATCTTGTTGACATAATTTTTTAATCTTAATATACAACGAATTAATATTTTAAATCGTTGTATTAGGCTCATACAGTCTTTATATGAGTGTCGAAAGATGTCGAATTATGAAAGCCTTCCCCTTGAGGGGAAGGGGGACCGCTTGCGGTGGATGAGGTGGAAAACGACAAATTTAAAAATAACGATTGCTTTCGCAATCTACACCTCATCAGTCACTTCGTGACAGCTTCCCCTCAAGGGGAAGCCTTTAAAAATTTAGTCCCTAATATAACATGAGCATATAAAGATTTCATCAAATAGATGGAATTAATGAATAATGAAGCCGCTACGCTGATGAATATTGAATAATGAAAAATTAATGAAGAAAATCGCAAAGCGATTTTCAACCACAATTATTCATCATTCATTATTAATTATTCATTTTATAAGTGGCATCCAGTTTATACAGTCTTTATAAGTTTGATATACAAGGGACAAAAAAATTATCCTGACTTGACAAAATCAAAAAATTAACCGTGTATTGATGATTGAAATATAAAGCATGTCTGAAAGGGGATTTTTCATGAAAAAGTTATTAATTTTGCTAAGCGCAATATTTATATTTGCCATAAGCGGCGCAAATGCTGCCGAACTGAAATTTATCCCTCGTGAGGGCGGAAAATATATATACTGTAATAATCGTGAATTTATCTTCCGCAGTGACCTTGCGGATAACAGTAACATGAACCCACGTTTCATAATGTCGAATGAAGATATGGGCGCTGATAAGTATACGCTGTTTGCGTCGCATGTTAATCATACCGAAATTAAGGACAGCTACGGTATAATGAGCGGTAAAGGCTTTGATATTGAGCTTGACGTGATGTTTCGTGCAAAAGAGGATACTGACGTTGTTATTACAGCAATGGGATTTGAAGTGCCTGAAAACGTAAAGTATTATATAAACCGTGAAGAGTATACGGCTGAAAAGGACTGGGGTTGTTTTACTGCATGGGCAAGCTATCTCGGCGAGGAAATATCAAAGCTTGATTCGGGGGAAAAGTATAAACCCGTTCCGTTTGAGGCTGTTAAGTTTAGTATAAAGGCAGGCGAGACGGTATATCTGAGTGAATTTATTCCCAACTATCGTGCAGTTCCGATATGGCGTCCCGTTCATCTAATGACGGATTTTGAAATACTAAGCGGTATTTGTGATATAAATGTGCTTGCAATAAGGTCGGACGGAGGTGTAACGGGGAACCGTAAATACGTAAGTAAAAATATAGCGTTCGGCTCATTCATTCCGCAGTATGAAATGAAGGGTGTTGCAAATTCACAAAATCAGGTGGATGCATATATTGACCTTGTAATTCCGTCTGATGTCTATGACGGAGCAAAGCTTCCCGTTACCGTATATAACAGATACGCACCTGAGGGAAATACAGTCACAACATGGTATACAAATCTCAATCCTACATCAGATATATGGAACAAGAATAATGTAGCGGAAAGCTGTATGCTTGCTTTTGAGTATAAAGACCCGTCAAAGAAAAGATATTACGGAAACGGTATAAAGGATGAGGAAAAAGATGACGTGTGGCATTTTGATACAAACCATGCGCTTTTGTGGGAATATAAATCAGGCATAGGCTTTACAAAACGCAATTTTGTGCCTAATTTTGAGATTACAAAGGACATAAGTGAGGAATACTGCAATTCTTTAGGAAACTATGGTGTGTTCCAGAACTATCATGTTACCGTAACGAACGACGGCTATACCGACAGATGGCTTAATTACTGCCTTAATACGGGAGCAAATAACCTCATTATATTACGTGACGAAAACGGAAATATTGCCGATGGTTATCCTCTCACAAAAGGAACGGTAGGAGTCAAGGAAAGCGACAGACTTGTGAATATAAGAGTACCTGCAAAGGAAAGCGTTAAATTTATTCTGACTGTCATTCTTACTACAAATTATCCCGGCGGTATGGAAAATTCGTTTGTCGTAAACGACTATGCTTCACCTGTATATACGTATGATTCAAATTATGTGTACAATGTGCGTGATTCAAAATATACGGGCAGGGAGTACCTGAAATTTGAAGACGGTAAATTATACACCTCGGCTGACCTTGAGGTGTGGACGGAAATTCCTATAAGCAGTGAAGTTAAATCAATTTTTGAAACAAGCAGTGAAATAAAAGTCACATGGACGGGTGACGGTTATATAGTAAACAATACTCAGCACAGCGGTATTCCGTATTATAATGTAAGGGATTTTTACCGTGAAGTGTGGATGCTTGACGAAAGCTTTAATCTTAAGCGTAAGGATAATTTTGAAATTTATCCGTCGGCTTCTTCGGGTGCTTTTGGCATTTATTATATAAAGGCAGGCTCAAATTATTATTCATCGGACGGCAACAACTGGAATCTGCTCGGAAACAGCCTCAATCTTCCGTGCTACAACTACGGAAAATTTGCGGCTTCTTCAAGGCATGGCGAAATTTGTCTTTCAGAGGACGGACTGAATTTCAATACTGTAATTTATGAGGGCAGACAACCGCTGTATATAGATTCAATAGGTGATATATATTACTATATCTCGGGAAGAAGTATATATGTTTCGGCAAATGGTGTTTACTGGACAGAGCTTGAAGTTCCGTGTGAAATTGAGAAGATAGGGCGTAAAAACGAAAATATACTTGTGAATGAAGATGTCGAAATTGAATTGCAAAAGCTTAACACGGATGCTCCAGTTATACAACTAAACGGCAGATATTTAGGATTTGAAAATGAGCCTGAGGAAATTAACGGTATTTGGTATATTTCCTTAAGGAGTCTTTGTAATCTTCTGGGTGGAAGTATAGAGTGGATAAGCGAGACAAATACCGCACATGTGAGTGTGGGCGATGTCGAGGTGTCATTTACTGAGGGTGAAAATGCAGGGAACGGCACAGTAATGATTTCGGACGGAAAAATGATGATTCCGACAGAAGCGGTTATGTTGTTTGAAGGTTAAAAAATTATTGGAGAAACAAATATGAAAGATACAAAGCAAAGAAAAAAAGCAAAGGAATTCAGTGAATACGATAGTGTAAATTAAGCTATGAAAATCGTCACCCTTGACAGTTTAGGAAAAACAATGCAAAAAAATAAGTGCCGACGGTGAGAAACTCAAGAACAAATTGAATTTTACCATCGGCAAAAACAGTGT
>JAXJRQ010000007.1:0-11779 GCA_036310525.1 Clostridia bacterium | reverse complement strand
ACATTAATATGCATACCCTTGAATTGTTACAAATTAATCAATATAATAATAGCATAATATGTAGAAGTGTATCCTTTTTTAGAACACTATGTAAAAAGTTCGTACGGTGGTGATGCCTTTGAAAAACAGAATACAGAAGATTTTGTGTATCATATGCGCATTATCAGTTTTCCTTTTAAGTGTTCCTGCCTTTGCAGAAACGGATTTGGGGAAAATGTCGTCAATGTACGGGTATGTGCTTGACGATTACATCCGCACCTACGGCGTTATCAGTGACGAATATCCGCACGGTTCACCTGATTCGGGATTTGGTACAACGGGAGTTATTTACGGAGATCTTGTAAGACTTGACAATAACATGCCGCCGTATATGCTTATATGGCTTACTGAAGGCAAATACAAGGTTGCGGCATGTCACATATGGAAATATGACGAAGTGCTTCGTCAGGCAGAAAGAATTGCTATTCTTGAAAGAGACTACAGCCAATTTTCCGATATTACGGGTGAATTTGCTCTCGGCTGGACAGATGAAAAGCGGTATGTTGTCTATAAAGAATATAAGGACGGTCAGATTGTAAATTCCGAGTATTATACGGCTGTCGGTGATGACGCTTTCAGGTATGTGAATAACCCTGCGTACATAAACGAAGTCGGTATCATGAATTTTAACAGCGAAGGCGTGTCTGTATGCATTAATGATTCATATTACAACGAAGCATTATCGCAGTTTTACGATAAATTGAAGGATACTGCCGCAAACAGTATTACTCTCGAGAATTTTGCCGACAGATTATCACACGAGGATGAAGATGCACTTGAAAATATAGCCTCAAAGGTTATCGGCTTCAAGAGCTTTGATATATCAGATTACAGCACTGCCGAAGAATATAAATCGGCGGTCAGATACCCTATAACAGAAGACAGATTTTATCTGATTACGCACATTTATAATCTCGGTGATGAGATATATTATCTGAGATTTTCTACAGACCGTTCATATTATAACTATGCACTCTTAAGAAAAACAGACGCACTTGATGAAGGTTATCAGATTTTGAAGGTAAGTACAGATTGTATTCCTCTATCAGGCTCGGAGCTTGAAAAAATCAAGGAAGACTGTACAAAAAACAATTTACTGTATAAAAAATCAAAGCACACACTTAAGGCTCAGAAAATCGCAGAGCCTGAGGTTGAAAAACCAAAGCGTGAACCCAAAATAAAGATAAACAAAGTTTTTGACAAAAAAATACGTATTCCAGCCGCTTGTCTTGGCGGTGCAATAGTTTTGTCGCTTCTGACGCTGTTATGGATTAAATTATACAGTGATGATTAACTCTGAATAAAAAGCAATACCGCCTTTTATGGCGGTATTGCTTTTTATTATTCACTATCCCCTACAGCTTCTTCAATTTCAGTATTGAGCGACTGCATACGCTTGTCAAGTACGGCAATAAGCTCGGCACACTCAGCAAGCTCATTATTTATATGTGCAGATATTTGTGCTTCTGTTTTATAGCGCATCTTATGCTCAAGCGTTGCCCAGAAATCCATCGCAATGGTTCTTATCTGGATTTCCACCTTCACGTACAGCGTACGTCCGTATGTCTGAACAGGCACTTCAACATGCATATGATAGCTTCTGTATCCGTTTTCCTTCGGTTCTTTTATGTAGTCCTTTATACGGCAGATGCGTATTGACAGATTTTCTTTCAAAAAATCCGCAATTTTATAAATATCCTCCGTAAAGGAACATATAATACGCATGCCTGCAATATCATCAATCTGTTCAATTGCATTCTCAATCGTAGGCTCATAGCCTTTCTTTATAAGCTTTCGTGCTATACTTTTACGTGATTTTACTCTTGATTTCACGTGCTCAATGGGATTATATTCGCCCGATGCGGCTTTTTCCTCATTGAGAATTTCAAGCTGCGTATTGAGCGTTTTTAATGCGCTTGAATACGGCAGCAGTGCCAGACGGTATTCGTCCTTGTTCTGATTTATAAGCATTTTTACTTTCCTTTCGGTCAAACTTAATACTTATCAGCAACACCTAAAACAATTCTTTGAGGCTTCTGATTTCCTCTTCCGTAAGCTCACGGCTTTCACCTGTGGCAAGTGTTTCATCAAGTTTCAGCGGACCTATCGCAACACGCTTTAAAAACACAACCGTTTTTCCGACATGTTCACACATTCGCTTTACCTGATGAAATTTCCCCTCGGCAATTTCTATAAAAACCTCCTGAGGGTTTTGGGTTATTTCGAGCAAGGCAGGTTTTGTAGTAAAATCTTTAAATTCTATGCCGTCCTCAAACACCTTTATATCTTTTTCTTCCGCCGCTTTATCAAGGCGTGCGAAGTATCTTTTGTATACATTTTTCTTGGGTGATGTCATATTATGATTAAAATCACCGTCATTTGTAAGAATAATAAGTCCTTCGGTATCAAGGTCAAGTCTTCCGACGGGCGATGGCTCAAAATGCGCATATTTTTTATCTATAAGCTCGGTAATAACCGGATAATGCTTATCATATACAGCACTTATATACCCCTGCGGCTTATTGAGCATCAGATACACATATTTACGATAGGAAATAACATTCCCCTCAAGCATTATTATGTCAGTATTTTCATCAATATGCATTTCTGCTTTCTTTGCGACTTCACCGTTTACGGTAATTTTTCCTGCTTTTACAAGCTTTTTTATCTCACTTCTGCTTGCTACACCGCATGCAGAAAGATATTTATCAATTCTCATAATTTATTTTCCTACGCAGAAATTGTGGAATATACTCTCCACAATCAAATCCGACACTGTTTCACCCGTAATTTCACCCAGACTGTCAATAGCACTGTTAATGTCGATAGATGCAATATCAGACGGCATCCCCATTCTGATTGAATTAACCGCATTTTCAAGCGATTCAGAAGCGTCTTCAAGTGCTTTTTTATGTCTGATATTTGTTATAACCGCCCCCGAAGATGAATTAACTTCGCCTATATTATACATATTTTTTATATAATTCGTAAGCTTATCAATTCCCTCGCCTGTAAGCGCACTGATTTCTATAACCTCTTCACCATCAGGTACATAACTGCAAATATCCGTCTTCTTATTTTCAAGGTCGGTCTTATTTATAAGTATTACCCTGTTTTTATCACGTGTATCATCAATAACCGCTTTGTCATCATCATCAAGCGGTCTGCTTGCGTCAAGAATTACAATTACAAGGTCGGCAGTTTCCATTGCTTCTTTTGATTTTTCAACGCCGATTTTCTCAACCGTATCATCCGTTTCATGTATACCTGCCGTATCTGCAAGTGTGAGCGGAATTCCGTCAAGATTTATATATTCTTCAATAACATCACGTGTTGTTCCGGCAATATCGGTTACAATTGCACGGTTCGTGCGTGAGAGAGCATTCATCAGCGAAGATTTACCGACATTCGGTTTTCCGACGATTGCAGTACGTATTCCGTCACGTATAATTTTACCGCTGTCCGCAGTCTGAAGAAGTTTTTTTGTATCAAGCAGACACTTTGCGCACACTTCTTCTATATCATCGGTAGTGACATCTTCAAGGTCTTCGTCGGGATAATCTATAATCACCTGCATTTGTGACGCAAGATGAACAAGAGTATTTCTTATATTCTTAATTTCGACAGACAAGTCGCCTTCAAGCTGTGACAATGCATTGCTTTTTGCAAGGCTGTTTGTTGAATTTATAATATCAATAACCGCCTCAGCCTGTGACAAATCAATTCTTCCGTTTAAAAATGCACGCTTGGTAAACTCGCCCGGCTGTGCAATATCAGCACCGGCGCTGATTATCGCCGAAAGCACCTCACTTGAAGCACTCATGCCGCCGTGTGTGCTGATTTCAACTGTATCCTCTGCTGTAAAAGTACGTGGTGCAAGCATAACAGTTGCAAGCACCTCGTCTATTTTTCTTCCGTTTTTATCTTTAATAAATCCGTAATGAACGGTATGTGACGGTGCATTTTTCAGTTTATCCTTACCGAAAAATACCTTATCTGCTACTTCTACGGCATTTTCACCGCTTATTCTGATAACAGCTATTCCGCCCGCACCTGACGGTGTGGAAATCGCCGCTATTGTTCTGTCCATTACTTTTCCTCCCATAGGATTATTTTTTAAGATTTGCCGCTACTTTATAGGGAATCCTCACGCAACCCAAGTCAATTCCGTCTTTATTCTCGCCATGGAAATCACTGCCGCCCGATGGTAAAAGCTTCAATGACTTACAAATCCTCAGGCATAATTCCGTAAATTCCTCGGGATACACGCTGTAATAACATTCAATTCCGTCAAGTCCGTATTCTTTAAGCTCCGACACAATATTAAACAGACGGTCCTCATCCTCCGTTATGAAAATCGGATGCGCAAGAATAGCTTTTCCGCCTGAATTTTTTATCATTTCAATTGCTTCTTTAGGCGAAAATGATACTCGTCTTATGTAACACGATTCACCGTGTCCGAGATAATTGTCAAACGCTTCTTCCATATCCTCAACATATCCCATCTGAAGCATAGCACGTGCAATATGCGGTCTTCCCACATCATCAAGCGTAGCATGGCTTTTCTGCGAAAGAAGCATTTCCTGAGTTATATGAATACCGTTTTCCTCAAGCTTTTCAAGCACCTGTAAGTTTCTTGTTTTACGTGAGTGCTGAAGTATTCCGAGATTTTTGTTAAGCTCTTCATTTTCAATGTCGATAAAAAGTCCAAGAATATGCATTTCACACTCGTATCTTACGCTCATTTCCACTCCCGGCACAGGCTCAATTCCTAACTCACGGCATTTTTGACAAAATTCCTTTATTCCGTCTATGGTGTCATGGTCTGTGAGAGCAACCGCACGCAGACCTTTCCGGTATGCGTACTCTGCAAGGCGGGATGGTGTGAGGGTACCGTCCGAAGCGATGGAATGCGTATGTAGGTCTATTTTATCACTGATCATTTATAAGTCCTTTCAATTCTTCCATAAACGTATGAATGTCTTCAAAACGCTTGTAAACCGAAGCAAAACGTACATAGGCAACTTCATCAAGATTTTTCAGTCTGTCCATAACCTTTTCACCGATGGTGGTCGTGTCTATTTCACGCTCCATTGACTGATATAATTCACTCTCGATGTCATCAGCGATTTTTTCCATTTGCGCAAGGGAAATCGGACGTTTTTCACATGCCGTTATAATCCCTTTGAGTACCTTTTCTCTGTTATACTGCTGTCTTGACTGATCCTTCTTTATAACAATCAAAGAAAGTGATTCCAGTTTTTCATAAGTAGTAAAGCGCTTACCGCACTTGAGACATTCACGTCTTCTGCGTATTGCACTACTTTCTTCCGTAGGTCTTGAGTCGATTACCTTACTTTCCGCAAAGCCGCAGTATGGGCATTTCATAAACATCAGTCCTTTCCCGAACTTATTTTTTTCAATTAGTATCTATTTTATATTATACTATATTTCCTCCATCATTTCAAGAAATTTTTTATTTATGAGGGAATTTTTACTTTCAAAAATAAATCCGCAGTCTGTGTAAAACTCACCGACTGCGGAATTTTTTAATATTCTTATTTTTGAGCGCCCGTAAGTGCTAAAATAAAATCACTTATAATATCAATTATACTCTTCTTTTCTACATCTTCATTGGCTATAACGTCTACTCTGCCCGTTTCTTCACCGTTTTTCCTAAAAATCATCGTTCCTGTTTTTTGCCCTTTTTTTATAGGCGCTTTTAAATTTTCTTCTGCGATAAATTCCTTTTCAAATTCAACCGCTTCACTTTTTTTCATCAGACGTGAGCAGTCATTTGCATACACCGTCCCGACGTATTCCTTGACACCCTTTTCAATTTTTACATCTTCTGCCGTTTCACCCTGCTTTGCCATGTAATTTATTTTATAGCCTGCAAAACCGTAATCGAGCAGTGCTCTTGCAGAAGAAAAACGTTTTGCCGAAGTGGGCGAGCCCAGAACAACAGCCACAAGCTGCATACCGTCTCTTATGGCTGTTGCACTAAGACAGCACAGTGCTTTTGATGTTGAGCCGGTTTTCAATCCGTTTGCACCGTCATAAAATCTGACAAGCTTATTGGTATTTGCAAGCTTGAATTTTCCGCCACGAAGCTCATCTGTCCAGATAGATGTATAATCAAATATTTTTTTGTGTCCTATAAGCTCACGTGACATGATTGCAACATCACGTGCGGATGAATAATGATTTTCTTCATCAAGACCGTTTGTATTCATGAAATTTGTATTTTTCATACCAAGCTCTTTTGCACGCTCATTCATTCTGTCAACAAACGCCGCTTCACTTCCGCATAAATGCTCTGCCATTGCTACACAGCCATCGTTTGCGCTTGCAACAGCAATACCCTTGAGCATATCATTCACACTAAGCTGTTCACCTGCTTCAAGAAACATAGTCGAGCCTCCGTAGCTCATGGCATTCTCACTCACGCTTACCATATCATCAAGCGTTATGGTTCCGTTATCTACCGCTTCCATAATAAGAAGCATCGTCATTACCTTGGTAACGCTTGCAATGGGAAGCCGTTCATCGGCGTTTTCCTCATAGAGAACATTTCCCGTTGATGCCTCTAAAAGAATAACGGATTTGGCATCAGTCTCCACTTCGCCTTCGGCATATACACACATATTACCCACAACAGATATAATGCATAATATCAAACAGATTATCCTTTTCACAATAAATCCTCCTGTAAATCTTTATTATAAGTTTATGATTTACCATACAAGGAATTTTATACAAACAAAAAGCTTTCCCGATTTATTATTTTCTTAATCGGGAAAGCTTTTTACCTAATTTATTTATACCGTGCTCAAATGCGCCCAAAAATCCGTATCGCATTATCGGAAGTTCAATGCAATAGGTAGAAATACACGCCACCGCAAGACTTAACAAAACAGATAATACCACAAAACCGTCCATCGCCGCACGGTCATGCATAGGCGGCGACTGAACTGTATACGGTACGTTTATTTTCTTTAAAAATATGTGTATGTTCTGATGCCATAAATAAAAGCTGTATGATATGGTCGAAAGGAAAACAAAAAATCTGTTTCCCCATATTTTTTTATGCCAGAAATCATACGCAAACGGCGTCGAAAACAAAAACACCGCAAACGCACCGTCCACTATAAAGCGGTATATCATCCTGAAAGCCGCTGAAGCATCGGTATCATAATTCTTAAAATCGATTTGAGACATCCATTTGATAAAAAAGTATACAACCACAAGACTGAGCACTGAAATCAAAGTCATAAACGGTTTTAATTTATCAATATGCTTTAATTTGTTCCGCACAAGTACAACCGCATAAGCACTAAGCATTCCCCAACCGAAAATATCAATATGCAAAAGCGGAAAGCTTGTAATTGACTGCCGTGTGAGGTCGAGACAGCCTGCGCCAAAAATTCTTGCGCCCTGACCGATTATAAACATAATTGCAAACGTTATAAGCGGACGCTTTGCAAACGGCTGTGCAAAGAACGGAAACACCAGATAAAACGCAACCTCAATTCCGAGAGTCCATGCCGTGGATATGACCGAGCCTGACGTTATATCGTTATATATATGAGTAAATGTAGCATGCGTAAAAAAGTGTGCAAAAGTCTCACTGATGCTTTTTGTATCATAAATATTATATGAAAGCTTCGGGAAAATCAAAAGCAAAACGAGCATCAGATAATACCCCGGAATAATACGTTTTATACGCTTTATGTAAAATTCACGCCATGAAACTGCCCCGCCCTCGCCAAACATCGCTCTTGCAACAGGATAGAACAATCCAAATCCGCTTAGCACAAAAAAAGAGTCGATAGCAATATATCCGTATCTTTGAAAAATTTCAAAATCAAACAGATATTTCCCCGACGGTAACAATATTTTATATGTTATCCATGATGCCTGCCAGTTGTGAAATATAAATATCAGAATCAGTGAAACAGCACGCAAACCGTCAAGGGCATATAAATACCCTGCAATGCTGTTTTCTCTTTTATTATTTATCACGTTTTACATTCCTCATCAAATAAAATATAACTGTGACTGCAATATTCAGAATTAACAGTATTATTGCCACTTTAAGACCCGTATTCATGTCGCCGCACGAGCTTAAAATCACATTAATTCTTTCTTTAAAGCTTTCGGGAAGCGGCGTCTTATCTGACTGAGCATACGCCGCTGTGTGTGAAAAAACACTCCCGATTAAAGCTGATAAAATAATTTTTTTCATATTATCTGTTACTGTAGAAAGCGATATAAGCCTTATATGCCATATACACATCGCATTTTGCCGCAATTTCAAACGGCGCATGCATTGACAACAAAGCAACACCGCAGTCAATAACATCCATATTAAGGTTTGCAACATACTGTGCAATCGTGCCGCCGCCGCCTTCGTCAGCCTTGCCTAGTTCACCCGTTTGCCAGATAACGTTGTTGTCGTCCATGATTTTGCCTATTTCGTACACAAATTCAGCATTTGCATCAGATGAACCTGATTTTCCTCTTGAACCCGTATATTTTGTCAATACAACGCCATATCCAGCAAATGAGGCATTGTTCTTTTCATGCACATTCGGATATGTCGGGTCAAGTGCCGCATTTACGTCCGAGGACAAGCACGCAGAATTGGTTATTACCTTATTATATAGTGTAATACTGCAATTACCTGTAAGCTTTTCAATTATTTCAGCAATCGTCATGGTCATATATGCACCCTTTGAGCCGGTATTACCCATTGAGCCGATTTCTTCCTTATCGGTGAAAAATGCAACTGCTGTTTTTTTCGGATTTACGGTATCTATTATCCCTCTTAAGGTTGTATATGCACACACTCTGTCATCCTGACCGTAACCGCCGACAAAGCTTTCGTCAAAGCCTACATTTCGTGCACGTCCTGCCGGAACAGCTTCAATTTCGGCACTCTGGAAATCCTTTTCACAAATTCCGTATTTATCATTTAAGATTTTTAAAACGGTATATTTTACTTTTTCCTTTATATCGTCGCAGTCGCATGGCATTCCGCCCACTAGAATATTAAGGTTTTCGGCAGGAATACCCTCCGTCATTTTCTTTGACATTTGAGACACTGCAAGATGCGGAAGCAAATCTGTTATGCAAAATACAGGGTCATTGTCATTCTCACCGATTGAAAGCTCTATTTTCTTACCTTCCTTTGTAAAGATAACACCATGAAGTGCAAGCGGAATAGTTGTCCACTGATACTTTTTGATACCGCCGTAATAATGAGTTTTAAACAGCGCCATATCTTCACTTTCATAAAGCGGATTTTGCTTTAAATCAAGTCTCGGTGAATCAATATGCGCACCTACTATATTTAAACCACTGGAAATATCTTCACTTCCGATTACTGCCATGAATACGTTTTTGCCACGGTTTACTGAATAAATTTTATCTCCCGGCTGAAGCTTTGAAACATCATCAAGATTTACAAATCCGTTCTCCTTTGCAACCCTTACTATTTCATGCACACACTCACGTTCTGTCTTGCAGTCGCTCAGAAAATCTATATAGCCATCGCAAAGCTTAAGCATTTCATTTTTTTCACTTTCGCTAATCTCACTGTAAACATTTTTTCTTTTAAGCGATAATTCTTCAAATAACTCCTTGTCTGTCATTATTTTCACGTACCTTTCCTTTATAATACTTTAGTCCTATGTAAATTTTAAAAAAATTATTCCGCAAAAGACAGTATGTATTTTACTGCATCCTCGCACAAGTCGGCATTACTGCCCTCAAGAAGCATATCAATACCCGGCTTGTATTTTGCAACACACTCCATAAGAAGCTTATAGTTAAATTTGCCCGTTCCAATCTGAACATTTCTGAATTTACCGTCAATAACATCAAAATCCTTAAGATGAATTGCAGTAAGCTTATCTGACAAAAGTTCAAACGATTTTATAAGAATTTCGTCCTGATTTTCGCAGTTATCATCACAAAGATAATTTATCGGGTCAAGAATTGTGAGAACATTGGGTGAGTTTACGTCATCAAGAAAACGTCTCATCATTTCCGGTGTTTTTATCGGATGTGCTTCCACACCCTCAATTCCTATCATTACCCCAAGCTTTTCAGCGACATCTGCCAGCTCACGTGTGTTCTTAACCACTCTGTTGTATTCTTCCTCTGTCCCTTCATGTCTGCGCACGCCCGTTTCCGTACCCACAACACCTGCATTAAGATATTTTGCAAAGAGCATATTCTGACAAAAAACAGCCTTTGCTCCTTCCCATGCTTCGCCTTCAGCCGCAAGGTCTATGTATGAGCCGAGCACCGAAATTCTCAAATCACCCAGGTCTCTTTTGATTTTTTCGGCAAGTCCCACGCTGAAAGTGTGATTTGTCCAGTCAATAGTATTGAACGATTTTCTCAATGCAAGCTGCACATAATCTATACCATGTTTTTTTGCACAATCTCTTAAATCCGCAGGTGTGTTTGCGGGTAAATCATGTGCACGCATTCCTATATCTGTATAGTTCATAATTATTCCTCCGTTTTAACCGCAATATAATTAGATTTATTATACTATATTTTCCTTTCAGTGTCAAATTTCATCAAAAAAATAATACACTTTCGGATTTCCAAAAGTGTATTATTTTTTATTCCTCCATTGCAGATAAGATAAGACGTGCATTTTCTTCATATATATCCTTTAACTGTTCCATGGGCAAAGGATTTTTTCCAAGTCCTATTTCAACGGTAAAGCCCGGTTTGCCAAATTCAGCTATAAACCAGTCCTTGCATCCGCCAAATGCCGCACTGCCCTCAGGCACAGCAAGCGTATATCCGCTCTCCTCTGCTAACTTTTGGGCAATCATAAGCGTTTTATCAGGTATAATTCCGTTAAAATCATAATATATTTCCCTTCCCTGCGAATGAAATGTGAGAAGAATATCAATACCCGTCTTACGCACAAAATCAGCTACTGCACGGCTTTCAGGCTCACTCTCGGGAAACTCACCGCCGAACTTTGTCGGTGACGGACTTTCCACAACCATGCTCCACTCCGCATCATGGTTGTGATTGAGGTCTACACCGTGCGCATTTGCCTGCCATACATTATTGAAGCTGTGTATTCCCGTCATACTGATAATGTTTCTGTGATACGGATTTGTTATATCAAGTCCGTTAATCGCAATATCCACACCATCAGGATTAACCATCGGAACTACAAACAACGTCACATTATCAAAAAGCGCTGTTGTATCATGTCCGAAATACATTTCTCCGTTATGTACACATTCCGTATACGCTTCTGTAAAACGCATCAGAAATGCCGCCGTCAGATACTCAAGTCCATGATATGCACCAAGAAGCACAACACGCTTTGCTCCTCTGCCTACCTTCAGACAATACAGGTTTCTGCCCATCACACTCTTACCTATAATACGCACGGAAATACTTTTATATTTTTTCATAAGCAATTCTATATCAGCGCAAAGATTTTCATAATCGTATCCCATTTTCATTGTCCTTTCAATTTTTTAGTCTGTTATCAATATATGATTTTATATGCATTAATATGCCAAAACCCTTGTAAAAACCTGATTTTTTTAAGTTTTCCAAAAAAACTTAAATTTTTTTCATTTTTTTTCAAAAAAAGTGTTGACAAAACCTTTCTTATTTGCTATAATAACTCTTGTCGTCAGCGATGAAGACACTAACGGGAGTTTAGCTCAGCTGGGAGAGCATCTGCCTT
>JAXJRQ010000006.1:0-24062 GCA_036310525.1 Clostridia bacterium | reverse complement strand
CAAAAACCGCTCAAACGTAGTGTTTAAGCGGTTTTTGATTGGTGAGCCATCGGAGATTCGAACCCCGGACAACTTGATTAAAAGTTATATATAACTCTTTTTATCAAGTACCTTTATGTGTCTTTTTATTAGGTTTTATCAGCATTTTAGGCATTTGATTTTTGTGCTTTTGTTATCTAAATTTATCTGTTTTTATCTGTGTTGATGTCACGGTTGATGTCAAAACTAATCTATTTCCACCATATCAAACCAATGTATTTCCTTAAGTGTTATTTTGTTGTTTCAAATATTCCGGGCATCAACAGTCCGCTTGGTGCTCCGAAATTAAATACTAAAACATTTGTTTCTTCCGCCCCGATTTACCAATAAATTTTCCAATCCGGATTTACCATGCGCATAAGTGCCTCCATATAAAAATAATCACCCCATATGTTTGCTTCCGCCTTATGTCCGGCCGGTTTGGAATACATTGCATCGGACAATATTGCATTTGTACCTTCTTTTTCTGATATATTATATTTTGTGCTCAATGATTCCATCATCTTATGTGCAATATCCGTATATTTCTTATTCGGGAAATACTTATTCATTTCCAGAATTCCGCACACAGCAATAGCAGCCGCCGAAGTATCTCTTTCCTCACCCGAGCCGTCCGTAAAAATCATATCCCAGTAAGGAACATAATCCGACGGAAGCTTTGATATAAACACATCGGTGAGATGATTGAAGATTTCTTCAAGTGCGGGATTTTTTGTGTATTTATACGCAAGTGCCGTTCCATAGACTCCCCAGGCCTGACCTCTTGCCCAGCAGGAATCATCGGAATAGCCCTGTGCTGTTTTTCCGTAAAGAGGCTCACCTGTATCAATATCAAAGTAGTACGTATGGTGCGTTGTATAGTCTTCTCTTATAACCGTTTTCAGTGAAATATCAAGATGCGACATTGCCAATCTTTTATATTTCCCCTCTCCTGTTTCCATATATGCCCAGAAGAGAAGCGGAATATTCATCAGGCAATCTATAATCAGCCTGTAATCCTCGGCACGTTCAGTTTTTCCCCAGGCCTGTAAAAATCCACCCTTTTCCCTGAATCTGTCACAAAGAATGTCAGCAGCTTTAAGTGCGGTTTCACGTGCGCTTCTGTCACCGTCAACCTTATATTTTGCAACGCAGGATGTTGAATATAAAAATCCAAGGTCATGATGTTCAAGTGCTGTTCTTTTTTCCGCTCTGTCTTTGAAATATGCAAGCTGTGCTTCAATTGCAGGCAGATATTCCTTATCCTTTGTAAACTCGTATGAAAGCATATTCATACCGGTCCAAAAACCCTCGGTCCAGTTGGTTGCCGGCCACGCAACATATACATAATCATTTGACTGACTGCCCGGAAAACAGTCATAAAAATCCTTGAGATTATCCTTTACTCTTTTTGCCGCAGCCAAAAGATATTTAATTGCCTCATGTGCATTCATTTTTTTTCTCCTTTTAAGTTTTGAGTTCAAAAAGCAGTCAGACAAGAGTCCGACTGCTCTTTGAATATTAGTATTTAGTCTAATACTATTGCATATATATACGGATTAAGCTTTGACTGCTCCCATATAAATACCTTAACTTTGGTATTTGTGCTTTCGTTTGCTATTTCAAGCTTCACATCACCGTTTGCACTTATAGGTGCAACAGCTGCACTCTTAAGTACATTACCATTGTAAACAGCCGCAACAGCCATCATGTTTGATGCCGCAAAATCATCTGATGCTTTGACGTTTACAACAATCTTTTCGGCTGAGGCATCAAATGCAGTAATCACATTTTCATCTGCAACAGAGTTTTTGTAGAAATCAACCGCCAATTCTGTTGAAACAGTATCAAGTACAAACATCGGTGTCGGATAGCCTGTACTGTTTGTAAGATTTCCGCCGAGAGTTGTTCTTAAAACAGCTTTTGTTGTATCAATGTCTGCATCGCCGTTTTCACAGTCAAAATATGTACCGTCAGTAAATTCAACAACCGCTTTTGTATATGCATATCTTACTGCAACGGGAAGTGACACTTCCTTTGAATAAACCTTTACTGTATTTGTACCTCCAACTATTTCAGCATTTGCATCAACATAGTTTACACCGTCAGCACTTACTTCAAAGCCGTTCAACGACTTGAAGGTAGTTTCGTCAACCGCAAGACCTGTTCCGATGTGGTCAAACGCAACTATAACGTCGCTACCGTTTGTTTTTGCGCTTACAGGCACCGGAGCTGAATACTCATCACCCATTGCATTGTTTCCGTACACTTCGTTAAGTGCTGTATGTGCAGCACGCAATGCCACCGTCGACTTTCTCCAGGGATGAATTTCATATGTAGTTGCGTCACCATCAGTATATGTATATCCCTCATTTGCCGTTGAAACAAGATACACATTATCCATTTCCTGTGCGAGCACAAGCTGAGTCTGGCGCATTGCTCTGAAATCAGTATCAGCATAAGGTGCAAGCTGGAAGGTTATAAACGGCATATTTTCATTGTTGAATTTCATTCTCCAAAGAGTTGTCAGGTTTTTGAACATTTCCTTGTACTGCTCCTGGTTCTCATTTGCATTGGTACATCCCTGATACCACAGAACTCCTTTTACCGAATACGGTGTAATAGGTGCAATCATATTATTGTAATAAGCAGCCGGAACTCGTCTCACACCGCTGTCGTAATCATATTCTGTCGGATTAGCTTCGGCCTTTGCCTTTTCTTCGGCAAGAACTTCGCTCCACAGATTATCTTCTGAATTTGTATAACCGTTTGTGGTTATTGATTCTTCATCAAGCCATGTTTCAATACCTGTGCCGCCTCTGTTTGCCATGATAATAGCAACAGGAACATCAAGATACTCCTCAAGCTTATTGGCAACAATATAGCCGATAGCTGAGAACAGTGATGCATTTTTTTCTGAAGCCTTAGCCCAAAGTCCGCCCTCAATGTCCTTCTCTTCTTCAAAGCTTCCGCACTGCGGATACGAAAATACTCTTATATCGCTGTTTCCTAATTTTGCTTTATAGTCAGCATAATCCTCAAGGTCATCAAGTCTGAAATCCATATTGGACTGACCTGCACAAATCCACACTTCACCTATCGCAACATCATTAAATTCAACTGTGTTGCCGTCAGCAGATCTGATTGTTAATGTCAGATCTGAAGCTGTCTCCATAGGCTCAAGTGTAACTGACCACACGCCGTCATCAGGTGTTGTTGTTTTTGTCTGACCATTAATTGAAACTGTTATTTCACTGTTTGTCTTATCTGCGGTTTCACCCCAGATTTCAACATTCTGACCCCTCTGCAGAACCATACCGTCGCTGAATATTGATGGCATATACGGTGCTGCACCTACCCAAAGCTTATATACTCTTATACTACCGTCTGCAAGAGTTATAATCGCTACCATTCCGCTTGTGAGTGCAGTTTCTCCCGATACCTCGACCATTTCATCTGCTGCAAATATCTTCATTGACGCACCTTCGGGTATTGAAAGTTCAAAGTCTGCTGCTGTAACAGCAGGGTCAATTCCACGAATATCGTTTCCGTCTATTGTATAGATATCAGATGTCACATCATCTGCAACAGAGGTATAATCCTTTGCATACTGATAGTACTGAACATTATCAATATACACAGTTGAATCTTCTGTTCCTCTTGTTATATTTACCGTAATGGTGCCGACAGTTCCGCAATGTGTATCCGGTGTATCTGCGCTAAGAACCATTTTATCTACATATTTTTTACCATCAATATAAATATCACATGTTCCGCTGTTCTTGTGTTGTACAAAAGTCACATGATACCAGCGTTTTGCTTCAACATCTTTTTTAATATAATGCACGGTTCTTCCGTATTCAAACGTAAATCCTTCTTTGCTCAAAGCTACACCGTAGAACTGTGAACCATAGTTATTGAATTTCAGGATAAAGTTTGTTTTTGCATTCAGGTCTTCACTTCTTACATCATATTCATATACAAAATCATAATTTTCATTAAGTGTGTATGAAGGTGTGCTGTACAAAGAAATCTGTTTCTCTGTATATTCCGTTCCCGAGCTGTCTGTCTGAGTTTCGCCGTTAGACGCTTTTGCTTCTATTTTAACAGCAGTATCGTTAACGCTTTTTGCGGGTGCTTCCCCAACGCTTATTCTTTCACCGTCAATAAGCCATGCACCGTTGGCAGCATGCGATAATGCACCGCCGAGTGCACTCTTTGTAAGTGTATTGCTGTTTCCACCGTAATACTGCGCCCATGCATAAGTTCCGCTGATTTCCAGTTCATTAGTTACATCAGTAAAATCATCTGCATTGTTGAAGTCACTCTTTACCTGATTTAAGTAATCACTTGAATCAATTGTATATACCTTTGTTGCATATCCTGTATATACCGCAAGAATTGTACCTGATTTTATTGTTTCGCCCGCATATTCCGTCACACCGTCTGCTTCAAAAAGCTTATAATATCCGCCCTGCGGAAGAATGATATTACTCATAAAATCACTTACAGTTGTTGCTGCCGAAACTGATTTTATTGTATTTTCTTCAAGAATATAAGTGCTTGATTCAGCAAGACTTATTTCTGATGATACAGAAGCATAAGCTGCTGTATCATATATTCTTAAATTATCAAAGTACAAATCGTTTTCTGTACCTGCTGAACGCTTAAATAAGAGCTGCATAGCAAATATCTGCGTCGGCTTGACAAGTGTATCTGAGGCGCCGCCTATATATAAAATATCCTCTGCGAACAAGTTGCCGTCAAGATATAAATCATATGTACCTTCCTTCAGAACAATAGCCGCATTATACCACTGATCGGCTGTTAACTTCACGCTTTTTCCGCATATTCCGTTCACATCAGTGAATACGCCGTCAGTCACCTTAAAGCCCGGTTTATATGTCCAGCCTGATGCACATTTTAAATAGAACTGAATACTCGGGAACAATTCATCCAAATAGAAATCAAGCTCAACCACCGAAACTCCGTCCGTAGTCATAGCAGTCGGTAAAAGCGAATTACTACAATCACCTGTAGAACCATAAAACTCCGTATTTCCGCTTCCGGCAACAGTATGCATCCTAACAACACCATCGCCTGAATTTTTATATTTGCCTTGTACTATATCAATATATTCATTATCAATCAAATTTCTCGGCTCAAAGAAAGTCTTTGAACCTGCACTAAAGCCTTTATAGACTTTATTGTAACGATCCACATCGAAAGTTTCAGTTGCACTCGTAATCTTTGCAACACTGCGATTATACAAATCCTCAACCAAGCCCGACACATTTGAATTGACAAGCACATATTTGCTTAGAGTTACACCATCTGCCGCTTCGACATATACATAATCTGTGAAGCTGATGTATTC
This sequence comes from Clostridia bacterium, assembly GCA_036310525.1. Classification (GTDB taxonomy): domain Bacteria; phylum Bacillota; class Clostridia; order UBA1381; family UBA1381; genus UBA4716. The sequence goes on along the minus strand of JAXJRQ010000006.1, from coordinate 18,667 downwards.
ACTGTCGGCAAGAACAGTTGCATCATTACCTCTCATAACACGTACCTGTGCATTTTCAGGAGGATTGAGCGCCGTTTTCAGCTCTTTTGCAGTCATTGCTGATAACAATTTGATTTCATTACCATCAATCGTCAATGTATTTGAAGTAAGTGCTGTATCTGCAGTTGAAGCATTATATGCCGTATCTGTTTCGCAGATTTCCACATTGTCAAGATACACGTCCGACACACAGTTATATGATGCGGAATACTGATTTATCTGAAAGCTTGCTGCTGAAGTAAGCGTACTGTTGAAGTCCACACCTATAATTTCTTTACCGTTTACCCATGCTTTTCTTGATACCGAATCCTTTTCATACTGGATAACAATGTTATACCATTTTCCCTCTTCATATGTCATTGACTGACCTAAAAGTGACAGTGTTCCGTCCTTAAACTGCGGTAGACCACCATACCAGCCGCCATTAATTTTATGTGAAATACCAAAATTTGTATTTACATCATCAACTTTTACCTGCATCTTAATGAGCATATACTGATTTTCGAGTGTTCCGCCACCGCCACCTACAGGCTTAATCTGATTTACATAAGCACTGTTGGCTGTAGTAGTTTCTGTTTCTGATTTGGGATAAAACCCTGCGTGCAAATGAAGATATCCATCATCCTCTTCTTTACCTGCACCGCCTGTTACTCCTTCAATATACGCATCGTCTATACTTACATACGCACCTGAACAGTCGGCAGCTTTAAACATATCACCTCCGAGAGATGCACCCCATCCCTTTGATGAGTCCCAGTTGATATCATTTGTAGTGATTTTGGGAATTTCACGATTGAAATTGTCCGACTGTGCCGTTACGGCCGCCAGAATGCCGGACGAGGGTAGAATTGATGTCAGTGCCATTGTATATGCAATTAGCCTTGACGCCTTCCTTTTTGTTTTAATTTTCATGTTTTTCTCTCCTTTTTATATAATTTTATTTTAGCAGAATTAACTGCACTTTAACTTATTAATGCTTTATCTCTATTATGTTTTCGCCCGACGGAACCATAAACGAAGCCTTTTCTCCGTCATTGTTCCATATGGGCTGTTCTTTTCCGTTTATATATACAGAAGAAATATTTGATGAATTTACCGTTATTACGGTGTCATATTGAGCAGATACATTCATAATATTTACATTCTTGTTGTCCATAAAGACCGAAACTCCGTTATCGGCTGTAAAGTACTGCATTCCGTCGCACGAAAATGCCGTTACATTTTCCGTAAAGAACCATGAAAGCACTCCGCCTGTTTTTCTCACAAGAATAAACTCACCGGTATATTCTGCACCACTTTTAGCAAAATTGCCGTTTTGTATAAGATAATCGACAGTATCGCCCGAGCTTATCACCACACCCTCGGCAGCGCCTACGATACGTGTCATTACAGCTTTCGAATGCATGCTGTCATACGGATAAAGTACAGTCAGCGCACGCTTATCGGTAGAATATTTTGCTATTAACGGATTTAATGGAATACTGTTCTCCCATGTTGCTGCAATTCCCTCTGTAAATACCGCTGAAACAGGCTTTGATGCAAGATATACTGACAAACCAACGTCATGTCCGCTGCTACGGTTAATAGTCCAGGTATATTCTTTATTTGCCGAAACCTCCGTACCGTTATCCGAAAACGGTCTGTGTACAACTGTCATTTCCGAACCTGCACTCACCTTATCACCGAGAATAAAATATCCGGGAACATTTCCTTCAGGCTCAATCATCATAAAGCTTCTCTCATGTACCGCATTCGGCAGTGATTTTCCGGAATTTCCTACCGCATACGCAAGCTTATCTGCTATAAGCGAGTTCGTTATGCCTGCACCCGATTTCATTATGTGGTCATTGACAGACGGCGGATCGGTTATATTATCATACTCATAATCCACCAGAACAGTATTGGCAGATACGGCACGGTTATTTATATAATTCCACGTATAGCCGGCTACGCCCGTATTCCATTTGTTATATCCTGCATTTACCGTCAGAATCTCACCATATGCCGCAATATTTACAGAATTTATTTCCTTATGCGCATGACCGTCACTTGCCGTTGAATTAAGTAAAAATCCACCCAGTGATGCCGTATTGTTCAGATCCTCATAAAACCACGCTCCACCGTCCTTAAAGATACGGCTTTCGGGAGCTTTCGGTTCTGTGTTTTCGACAGTAAGGTAGTTTATCAGGTTCCCGTTGGTACAGTTATTGAACACGAATGAACGCATATGTGCCGCATTATCCGAAAATTCCGAAACACGAAATGCCATTTGTGTATTGGAATTCACTTTTCTATTTGCAGAAGTATCGCCTATTGCCCAGCTTCGCCGTACCGGAGCGTATGTATATCCGATTGCCCATTCGGCAAAATCCGCATATTTATCTGTATCAAAAAATCCGTCAATTCGCCCTGTATGTTCCATGACAATAGGAAGTATCTCCTTTGCCATTCGTTCATTGCTTATAAAGCGCACCGTCGCATATTCTGTTCCCATTGAGCCAACCCCGTCTGCTGACATATAGCCGTTATACCATGTAAGCCATTCGTTCCATGCGTCACTTACAAGCTGTTCATCATCTGCGTATATTCCCCATATTCCACGAACTCCGAGAACTGCAACCATATGACCCTCATCCGTGGAAATATATCTCTTTGCTGCCTTTTCAAGTAATGCTTCGGCAGATAAGAGCTGTTCTTCGCTTATATCATCATGTATTATATCAAGTGCAAGCAGACAATACGTAAATGTAGTTGCAGGCGGTACGCATCTTGAGAAATAGTCACCCTTCTCAGGATATAAGTAATCATAAATGTTTCCGCTCCTGTCACAGTTCCAGAAGTTTATCATATCAAGAATTACAGCCTTACTTTCCTCACGTAACTCGGGATTAATAATATATGTTAACGCCGCCGCACTTACAACATTGCTAATTTTACTGCATTTTGCAGCATATGCGTTATCTTCCGCAACGGTTTCTTCGTCAATCACGGCACGCATTTCATTAACTGCGTTCGCCTTTATCTCCTTCCACGGAGACTGCGCCGCTTTCTTTTCAAGGGACATAAAATCATCCTTTGTCACAAGCATAAACGGATGCGGGCTGCTCTTTAAATACTGTGCATCTGCCTGAGGCTTCATATCTGACCAGTTATATACCTTTACATAACATTCATCAGGATTTTCAATACCTGCCAGGGTACATTCTCCGTTTTCAAATAATCCTGTACCAATAAGTTCCCCCTCTGCGTTATAAAGCGCCATTATAAGCTGTGCACCATTGGCATTGCCTGCTGACTTTGCTGTTATTGTTTTATTTGAAGAAACACATTTGATTTCTGTCCCCGATTGATTATAAAATTTGACTTTTCCCGTACCATTGATTTTATAAAATTTACGGCTTAATCCGTCCGAAGCGGTTACAACAAGATACATACCGCTATATACGGGTTTTTCGCTCCGCACCTCGGTCATTCGGTCTCGCTCTGTAACTGCAGCATATGCTCCGCTGCTAAGTGATATATTTTCCAGAAAATCCGATACGCGGATTTGGGAAACATTATATATTTCCCTTCCCGAAATGCTGTACATTTCAGATGAAATTTCCGCGGCAGCTTTGGTATAATCGTAGTCCTCATACTGCTCATACCACCGCACATTATCTACATACAAATCAGATTGTGTGTCCCCCCTGACAGTTTTCATGGTTATTGAAGAAAATCTGCCCGGTTTCATAGACGGGTCAGGTGCCGGAATAAGGGACTTTCGCTCAAAAAGCACTTTCCCGTCTACGTAAAAGCTGAACACTGCACTGTCCTTATGCAGAACTATGGCTATATGATGCCATTCCTTTTCATTAAGTACAACTGTGTCACCCTTTGAATTTAAAACCCTGCTTCCGAGAGGTATGTCAAACTCCACATTGCGCCATACTCCCGGTTTTATGGCAAATTTCAGACCGCATATACTGTCGTCAAAAAGCAAATCCATTTCATAAATGAAATTATATTCTGCATCAAGCGACACCTCAGGGGCTTGGTACATTTCTATATACTTATTTTCACCTTCCGTATATGCGTCTGAATGTATATGCAAACATCTGTCACTGTCATATGCCGATTTGACAATTTCCACATAATCACCGTCACTGAGCCAGCTGGAATTCCCCTCACGAAAATATACCCCGTCAAAAAATCCGCCGAGTCCGTCATATAAATACGAAGAACCGCCCTGATATTCTTTTTTGCTTGTACTTGCGGTTATACGCGGCACTTCACGGTCAAAGGTGTCAATACTCATATTTTTTATCCGAGCTGCACTCACCGACAGATTATATATCCCCAACATAACCATCGTAACTGCAAATATTGTTATAATTCTTTTTTTCATACGTTTTCTACTTTATAAAATCCTCCGTAGTTAAACCAGTAAAATTATCAAGAAGGAATATATGTAATTCATACTGAATATCAGATACATCGTCGGGTGCTGTCATTGTTATAGGAAATACTATACCGTCTGTTGTACTTGTAACTGTTACTGTATTAAAGCCCGCAAGCTTATTTGACGCTGTGTACCAACCGGCCGCAAGCTTTACTGTTTTGTTTTCATTGTTACGGTTTCTGACATTTATATTTATAGTGATTTCATCACCGGAATTTACATCCGATATATCACCAAGCACACTATTCCCCCGTTTCAGCTGATAAGAATTCAATCCGAAAGGTACTTTTTGCGTTGTAAACGACACCGTACTGCCCTCTGCCAGCTTACCGCCGTTTGCCGATTTTACCTTATCGGTAAATTCAATCGTATACTCCTTGTCGGGAATCAATGCTTCCTGTAAGGTTATTGTATATGTTTTTCCGTCGCCTGAAAATGAAGGTACATAGCCGATACTGTTTCCGTCTGCACTTTTCAGAATAATATTTTCTGCACTAAGCATATCGATATTCATCGGCTCCGTGAAATTCAGCTCCACAGCTGTACCCGCATCATAGCTGATAACAGAATCTGACTGAGGCGATGTGACGCTGCATTGTGTTGAAACTTTATTAATTTTCAGATTGTCAAGGAAAAACAAGGTTTCAAAATCTTCACTGAAGCCTCCTACCGAAAGATGCAAATACGCAATATCGGTAACATTCTGATTAGACAGAGACAAACGATATGCCTTTAGCTCGTTGTCTATTATTACGGTTATATCTTTATTGATACTGTCAAAATATATCCGTATATTATACCATTTTCCCGTTGTATCTATCTGTTCAATCAAGGTTATGGTCTGTGAACTTCCGTATGTAAGAATCATTGAGCCACTGCTGTTAATAGTAATCGGGGCAAAAAATATCTCCTTGTTTTCATTTGTCTTTACCTTAAAATTCGGCATCGCCTGAGTTGTTGAGGCAAGCTTATCCCAGCGGAAATCACCCTCTATCATATTGATTCCGGTTTTTCCATTAAAGGTCTGGGTATTTACATATGTGTTTGTGCTGTCGTTTTGGCTTTTTTTGCCCAAAAACTTCAGACTGTTCTTATACTCGTTATCGATCAGCTCCACATTCAGTTCACCTGCACCGGAACCTGAACTGCTGAACGAACTCAACGGGTTCGTGCCGTCAAAATTGTTTGAAAACACTTCCTCGTTTACATTGTAAGTTATACCGGTAACAATAACAGTGTTTGACACAAGCTCACCGCCTGCACCCGAAGCTACTGCGTAAACCTCATTTTCACCGCCTGATATTAATGCGGTAAAGTTTTCGGCAGAAGCGTCCGCTTTTCCGATTAATTCGTTATTACAATAGAATTTCAGGTCTGAAAATTCATCAAAATTCTTCTTTACCAGATTAAATTTCACTTTTACATTTTCCGGAATCTCGTTAAATTCCGAATCCATGCTTATGCTTAATACAGGTCTGTCGTCGATTGTTGTAAAGGTAATTTCATCCGAAAGACTGTTTCCGTTTAAGTCCTCTGCGCCCGAGAGCGTAATTTTATAGCTTGTGTTTGGCGCAATCCCTGAGCCGAGTGAAATTTCAGCACCCTTTATATATCCACCCCAAATTACCGGAGTTAATGTGACGCCATCTACATCTGCACCATCTTCGGTCTGCAAGGCTACAATATCCTCAAGATTTACACCCGGAAGCATTTCACGGTCAAAGTTCAGAGTTATTTTATCAGTTGTCTTAGGATTTACCGCATCAAGCTCACCGTCAAGATTTGTGGAAACCGTAAAATCTCCACAGCAGCTTCCGTAAGCCGTCATATTATCAATATATTCAGCTGATTCATTCGCCGATTTCGCCTGGGCAGCATTAATATTGAAATAATCCATACCAACTGCATCGCTGCTAAAGCTTATGGGTGAAGGGTTGATTTTTACACCGTTTATATAAACATCGTATTGATGTGTGTCAAACCTCATTGCAAGACGTATATCGTACCAGGTATTCTTTGCAAATGTACCCATTTCACTGCCGAATACATAAATTTTACTGTCCTTCATTTCAATCGGATTCTGCGAAAGCCATGCTGTACCGGATGACTTTTTGTACTTTCCGGCAAGGCGCAGAGTAGAATCATCTCCTGTCAGATATACCGATAATCCATACACTGATGATCCACTTATTCCGAATTTAGAATTAACAGCTGCACCGTTGCTGCTTTGAACAGAAGTAAGCTTCATGCTTATTCCGTATTTATTATCAGACGCCGTATCAGCGGTAATTCTTCCGCCATTCTGGCGAAGCTCAATAAATGAATCGCAGAAATTTATCGCTTCACTCGTTCCCTCGGCAATAGATGTAAAGGTCGAAAAATCCTCAAACACAGGTTTTGTGACCGTCTTTGCATGTACTACAGGAGCAAACATAACTGCTGCCAAAATAAATGCTATTCCAAATTTCATATCAATTCCTCCTTACTTTAGCACAATCATTTCTGAAACGGAATTCCATGTATTAAGATTATTTCCATGTCCTACAAAACGCACATATCTTGCAGAGAAATTAATTGGATGTAATTCGGGATTATCTGTTTTTCCGCTGCCCATTCCGCTGTAAACAGTGGTAAAACTTTTTGCATCGTTTGAAAGCTGAATATCAAAGCTAGTCTGACGCTGTGTACCGCTGTAGAATGCAAGCGCTACATTACTTATCGGCGTTATTTCTCCCAAATCATATAAGAGCCACTGACCGTCTCCGTTTGCGGACCAGCGTGTTGACAGGTTCATATCTGAAGCATTTTCAGCAACGTTTCCGTCATCTACACTGCAGGCAATCAGAACCGGCTTCGCAATTTTTTCCGTATCAATGCCGGTTACGGGAGTTCCTCCTGATTTTGGTGTTTCAATAAATAAAATCTTTGCTGTCTCATCATACCTGAAATCAAGTTGCATAAAAGCATTGAAATCCGCAGGATATATATACGTTACACCGTCGATTATCACGGGTGCATTTGTAAGCTGTATTTCCTCTCCGTTAAAAACAGCCGAAATGCTGTCTGACTTTATCCGCATATTTTTACCACTGAATGTAATTGAAACCTCACCTGCTTCAGCATCCCATACAACTGACGCATTGTATTTTTCAAGTATATGCTTTGCAGGCATATACGGAACTCCGTTAATCAGACGGTTTTGATACTTTGCATACAAAAACATTTTTTTGACTGAATCATATATGTTGAAATCACCGTTTAGAGCAGTTTCAATTTCCGGATACTCCGTCCCCTCAACTGACTCACCGTTTGCTGGTGAAACAACATATTCGCCGGGCTGAACTCTGAAATACAAGCTGTTTTCATCCTTTGTCGACTCAGCATATACCGTGCTGCCGTTTCCGCTTATGCTCCAAACCCCCTCTTTTACATCAGTTATAAGGAAGGTGGTTTCCTTGTCACAGCTGATTGTTATGTCATTGTCACTCGGCTGTGCAGTTTTTGCAAACAATACCGCACGATCCTTAACCGTTACACCGACATAGTCTTCAGTTTCGATTTTTTCCGTATTAAGCAGTCCTGCTTCTGCGTCATTATCTGTGACATACATTGCATTCAGGAACAAATCGCTTTCAGCAGCAGTTTTCGGCGAAGCCTCTATTCTCCAGCTTCCCTGCTCTGTTCCTGTAGCACTTGCAGGATTGGGCAGATTTTGTCCGTCTACCCAGGCTTCCTTACCTTCGCCTCCTATTTTTTCAATCACAAGGTTTGACGCTTCGGGAAGAAGAGTTCTGTTTACAAGCTTTCCGTTAAAACCGTATTCTGTTCTCGCTATGGTTGTGGTATCACCCTCAACCGCAGGCTCTTCTATGCTATGCAGCAGCCATGATTTTTTGAAATCCTTATTCTTCGAGTCCACCTTATCAAAAACAACTACAGCCGCAGGATAATCTTCATCATCAAGATTTAAGAATACAAAGCTTCGTTTATAATCGGTTATTTTGTCTGTATATGCTTTTGTTAAATCTCCTTTTAAATATGAATATTCGGGAGTTTTTTCATTCGGACCGCTTCCGTGAGCAAGCTCCTCCGTAAGAATTGCTTCGGGATCCATAAGCTCGTCGAGAGTTCTCATAAATCCTCCGCCCTTTTTCGGGAAACGCTGTCCTCCGTCATTAAGACCGCCCACAACCGTGTCAACCTCTTCAGGATCATACACTGTTATTACATTATGAGCAATACTTCTTTTGTTATAATTCTTGTCGTGCGGCATACCATATCCGCCGTTCTGTCCCTGATATTCACCCGAATCAATCGCCAGAGCACCTTTATAGTAAATCTGGAATGATCCTGCGTCACGATGCATATGGTCACCGGTATTTATCGCCTTCATTGTAATATTTGCAAGCACAGCCGGCGATTCAATACCGGTCTGCCAACTCGTACGAGCTGTCATACTTGTAAGCGGCCAGCTGCTGAAGTATGTGAGCGGTAAATCGTCCGGTTCTTTTGTGCCTACTGAGGGATCGTCAATCAGAACTGTCCAGAATGGATTTGAAGCATACCCGCCGAGTGCATACGGCTTTAGGAAAGCTCCTCTTACATACGGGTCTTTGTACAGACTTCCGGCAATCATTGCTCCTGTCCCGCCCATGCTCATATAATAGTGATATCCGGCCGCACTGAATGTAGGGTCATCACCTTCTTTTAAATTAAATCCATCGGGACGCTTTGCATAAATCCACTTGTAAACCACCTTCGGCATATTTTCACCGTATATATTGGGTATTCCCATTCTGTCAAAGATTAAAGCTGCATAAGCCTCCCACTGAAAACGGTATTGTCCGTATGAGGTACCCTCAGGATGTGCGCCTGCACCATAATATATTTCTCTTGACTCACGCATCTCACTGAAAAATCTTCCGCCTGCAAGGTTGTAAATTTCAGGATCCTCGTCATAGCAAGCTACACCTGCACCAAGAAGGTCACGTGTAATTTCCGCCTCACCGGCATGAGAGGTTACAGAAGAAAGATTTGACGGAGGCCAGCCCACTTCCATGGATGTTGCCAGCTCCTTAAACCGTTTGATAAAATATTCTTTATCTGCATCCGTCATACGATCGTAGCACCAGTCGTACACTATTGCACCCATCGTTACAGTCGCACCCTTTTCACGGGTTACGTCGCCTCCGTTTGAGAATGTAACGGTTGAAAGATAGTCTTTTGCAAGGCGTATTGTTTCATCGGCAAGATCCTTATTGCTGTCATCCATCACATACTTTAATGCCCTTGCCTGAATACGCATAAGCAGATTTTCGGAATAGTTACCTGCCGAATTTTCGGGAAGCTTTGTATCAATATAAAGCTCTACCCACTCGTCGAGAGTTTTCCATGCCTTTGCATGCTCGGGAGCATTTCGGTTTTCGACAAGCTTGGGAATATAATCCTTGGTAAGATAAAGTCTGGGGTGACCGCTTATCGGACTTATCTCCGGCTCAGGATAAAGCTCACTGTCCAAAATTATTGGTTCGGGCATATCATTCATTCCTACCGGCGTAAATTCACTGTCTGCGGTTATCAGAATTTTATCTATCTGCGCGGCAGGCTCGGAATATCTGAATTTTATGGACACCACTCCTGCAGGAAGTCCAACGCTGTTAATCTTTACCCACTGCCAGTCCGGAGCAATCGGAAGCGACATATAAGTATAATGATCAGTGCTTATTGCCGATGTAATAGAATCCGCTCCGTTATGCGTTATTCTCAATCTTGCCCATACGGTATAAAGCCCTGCACTTTCGACCCGGACATTTTTCATATAGTTCGGTTTTTTATGCCCGGAGTTTGAACCCTTACTAAGTCCCGAAGCGCCTATGATGAATTTCCCACCCGAAGCAGCATCACTCGTTGATACAATCATATCCGAATCAAGAATCATGTCCTCGGCTTCAAACATAAGACTGCCGTTTGTGATAATATAATTTTCATCAAAAAACATCGGAATATCAGGATTTTCAACCTTAGTGCTGTATTCAATATCTTGAATTTCGGCAAATACACCAAAGCAATTTATTAACATTGCGGCAATGACCGTAAACAGTATTTTATGCGTTATTCTTCTCATTCTGTGCCACCTCCGTTATAAATCACCATACATTTTGCGTCTCCATATCTAAGCTGCACAATCACCTTCGATTCGTATCCCGGATAAGTTTCGCTGCTTCTTATATCTGCATAGCTTGCCGACGAGAGCATTCCTTCTCTGCCTTCATCCGCATCATATTTCATAAGAAGGAACTTTGACACAGGATAATGCTCATATGTAACATTTCCGTCATAGCTTGTAATTTCCAATGTTATATTGTTGTCATCATTACACATAACTTTTCCATAAAGAAATCTGTATTCAGCGTTAAATGCGCCGCTTGGATTTGAAGTGCGGTTATTTGCCACCGGTATACTGCTGTTGTGATAAATACTTTCCCGTTCATAGTCAAAAACATATTTTGCGTAATTAATTTCTCCGTTCCTATCCTGCGAAATCATTATCGCATCGCCTTTTTGGGGATATGTGTACGTCTGCTGTGAGCTGTCCGCCGGAGCCGGATATTTTTCGGGACGTATTTTAAGCGCATCTGCCTTTGCAATAACTTCTTCCAGTTTGCCGTTTACAAGACCGTGAAGCACCTTAACAGGCTCGTTTTCACTGTTTACACCGTCAACAATTTTATCTACCACAACAATATTTGAATATGAAGATATTTGCTGTACTGCGTCATTTTCACGGATTACTATTTCAGCCACGGCAGTATTCTTTTTTGTTCCGTATGCAGAAAACAGCTCTGCTGAACTATCGTTACGGAAATAGCTTGTTGTTTTTACAGAATATAATTCTTCATCGTCACGGTACTCTTGTGTGGGAACCTCCATTATAATTGTTCCCGAATTTATCAGAAGCTGTGCACCGAAACTTCCCATTCCCGATTTATAAACCGGACGCGAGCTTACTCCGTCAAAGCCCTGATACTGATATAATCCGTCATGTGTGCCGTCGTTTGTCATATCGCAAAGCTCAAGATAGATTATTTCATTTTTGTCGTTAACCCTGTATTTTATTACCTGACGTACCGTAGCTGCACCGGTTCCGCCCAGAAGCGAGGCAGCATTCTCGTCGTTCACCTTGCTATCGCCAATAGTTATTTTTTCTGCAAGCGCATACTTTACAAATATCCCGCTCTTTGTAAAAATCTTGGCGGTATAGCCGTTTTGTTCGCCATGCTCCTCCAACGGATAAAGGTTTGTAAGGTAGGCAAGATTATAGTCGTCATATCCTTCAAAATCAACCGCACAGATTTTACCGTCACGGTTAAAATAGAACTGAGCGCTGATACCAACTTTCAGTATATCATGGTCGGTGCTGTTCATCATTGAATTTGACATCTCGTATTGTGTACTGCCGAGTACAATTTCGCTTGATAACGAATCAAACTGAGTTATACTTCCCACAAATCTGTCAATCACAACAGTAATCTTTTTTACCTCTCCGGCAATATTTTTTTCAACACAGATTACATCGTCCTTTGCAATTTCCTCAAATTTAATCGTCTCTCCCAGAACATTGACAATTTCAATCTCACCTTCTCGAAAATCCCCGATATTCAGAAGCTCACTGCTCTTGAATTTATTGAAAATAACACCGTCTAAAACACTTTCCACAACGTAGCTGTCATATGCACTTACAAATAAAATATCGCATATTCCGTCTCTGTTATTGTCAACAGCACGCAGATATCCGTCCTTTGTTGTGCCTGCAAACGGATTTAAGATGCTTTCGTCATAAGAAGTACACAGCGACCCGTTATAAATAACATAGGTTGAATTGTTAAATTCAATATGTGCTGTTTTATTCAGATTTTCATAATAGCTTATTCTGTTTTGAGTAACATTTTTTACGTCTATATCCACAACCTGTATTACATCGTTATTTTTTTCCTCATAATAAATTATATAATATTCGTCATCAGATATTTTTTTTACATAGGTTTCAACATTATATCCTATCTTATCTTTTATGCTGAGCATTCTGTTGTCCACATAATATATCTCGTCATTAAGCTCAACCTGATTTAACTCAAGATACTTTTTTCCCCTGAGACTTGTGGTTGAATTGCTGTTAATAATTCCGTTCACAGGTGTTATGTGCAGATACAAACTCAGATATGTCTGATTATCGGATATTTCGTATGATTTTTTATCACCTGCCGAAATATTGCGCATTAATCCGACCTCGGAGGCTTTCCAAAACATTTCACCTGCCTTTTCGGCTGTTATTGCGTCTTCCAGCTGAAATCCGTCAACCATCAAATCAAGCTGTATGCCTAAATTCAGATAACCATTCGGGTATCCGCCTGCATTTACAGCCAACTCGTCATAGCCGAGAAACTTCACCATAGTTGTCATAAGCTGAATATATGTAACAGGCTCAGTCGGAGCAAATGTCTTTTCATCATATCCTGTCATGATTCCCATTGAAGATACCAGATTAATCGCACTGCTGCCGAAAACATCAGTAAATTTCGTCGGTGTATTGGTGTCTTCCTCTCTGCCGTTGGTAATGATGTACTGATAGCTTTGTGCAAGCTCAGCACGGGTAATGGTGTCGTCATCATTTTTGCCGTACGATATAATACCCATCGCTTGCGCAAAACCAAGCGATTTTGATTGTTCTGCGCTGTCCGTCTGCTCAGCCGCAATTGCGGATATGTTAAGCATACCCGACATTGTTATTAAGGTTGTTAAAAGCAGTAAAATTTTTCTTTTCAATGCACTCACCCCTATCTGAGTATTAACAGCTGATAAATCAGCTTGGCTGCCTCTGCTCTTGTCATTGAATCCTTAGGAACAAACATATTGCTGCCTCTTCCCGAAATAATATCGTTTGCTTTGAGCTTATAGACTGCATTCTTTGCATATTCACTTATATCAGCATCATCCGCAAACTTTTCTTCCGTTGTTAAGGAAAGGCTTATTCCCTGATTTTCTGCCGTGCGGTACAATATTGCCGCACCCTGCTCTCGTGAAATGGCCTCATTTACTCCGAATATTTTGTCGCTCATTCCGTTTATAATGCCATTTGTACTTGCTGCCGCTATGTATTTATAGCTCCAGTCATTATATACATCCTCAAAGTGGCAAACCGTACCTTCGGTTTCGATCTTGAATGCAGCTATAAGAATTTTTACAAATTCCGCGCGTTTTACAAAATCATTCGGTGCAAAAATCCTGTCCGATTTTCCATTTATTGCACCTGAATCCGCAAGATATGTAATTGCTTCCTTTGCCCATGCCACAGAGTCTATATCATCAAACCGTCCCGTTATGGCTGAACTGCTTCCGTTCGGCTGTTCAGCCACTGCAGGAGGCATAATCGACGAATTCACATTACCTGAGGAGGAGCCTCCTCCGCCGCCACCGCCGCCTGCCGGATTGCTGTTATTAACGGTCGTTCCCGCCGAAAGCGAACTGTTGAATACAGCGGCAAGCTGTGAAGTATCAGACGCTGACTTTGACATAAATGTCGAATAAATCTGATTTTTTCTGTCGGAATTGCTGCTGAGACTGTTCAGGAAAAAACCGTTAGCTATATATTCACTGTTATATCTCGCAAAAAAATGATCAAGATGTCCGTAACCCATTTGCTTGTAATGCTTGATTACAAAGTACAGTATTTCCTCTTTCAGGCAGTTTTGCAGCTGGGCAAGTGTTTTAAAGCTTTTACCCATAAGCCGCTGATTTAACAGTTCTCTGCCTTCTGCACTCAAAGATGTATCATAATCTTCCATTTCGGGAGTTCCCTCAAGATTTAAGAGATCCCGATAAATCAATGAACCGTTTTCGCAAATCAGAGCTGTATCTGAATTGTTGTATGCCGCAAGAATACACGCCTGCTTTAAATATGAATACATTAAATTTACATCATTTGTAAAAGTTTTGCCGCTTACTGACTCACGTATTGATATAAGCGCATCTGCAATTTTACTTTTGTTTCCGTCAGCATAAAGCGAAAAATTATTCAGGCTATATATTCTCATTACCCGCTCAAGCTTAGTTTCTTCTGATATATCCTCATACTTCGTAAGAAGTGCTGCGCCATTTGAAGCACGGTTTATAATGGAAATTATATTCTCCTTTATGTCGGCAGGATAAAATTCAAATGTATCGGTCTGAGTTTCTTCAGGGTTTTTCATTAATACATTAAACAGACCGCCCATTTGTGTATTCATCTGAATTTCAAAAGTTGCAGCTTCATTTATGCAGTACACAGAATTGAAGTGCTGTACAGCTTCGCTGTTTGCACTGTAATTGCCGTCTGTAATATCAGCAGTGGTTTTTCCGGGATTTAACACGAGAATAGTTGCATTTCCTGTTGCAGCCGTATCATCACTGATGACGACTATGTTATTTTTCGCATCCTTTATACTGACATTTATATCCGCAAATGCAGGTAATGCATGAACAAGTGATATTGTCAATATTACAATTCCTATTGTTTTCTTCATGATATTCACCTCACAATGTATTATCCTCACAATGTATTATCCTTTTACGGCGCCAACCATTACGCCTTTTACGAAATATTTCTGCAAAAACGGATACACCACAAGAATAGGTACTGTTGCAACCACAATTACCCCGTATTTGATTGATTCACCTATAGCTTCCTGATCTACCGTAATTACTCCGCTTGTCATTGCAGTGGTATCATTACTCAACAAAATGCCTCTTAAAACAAGCTGAAGAGGATATTTTACACGATCCTGAATAAACATCATTGCATTAAACCATGCATTCCAGTATCCGACCGCATAATACAGAATAATTACTGCTATAGTCGGCATTGCAAGCGGAACCACAATTCTGAAAAGCACAGTAAAATGTCCTGCACCGTCAAGCTTTGCACTTTCCTCCAGACTGTCGGGTATTGAAGAAAATCCCGTACGCATAATTATAAGGTTATATGTATTTACCGCAGACGGAAGTATCAATGACCACAGGCTGTTGTAAAGCCCCAGATCCTTTACCGTAAAATAAAACGGAATCATACCCCCTGAAAAGAACATTGTAAATATTATATAAATCATTATCGGCTTCTGCAGCATTATGTTTTTTCTTGACAAAAAGTATGCACCTGTTGCAGTAAGCAATACGCTCACAATACTACCCGCCACAACAACAAATGTTGTATTTGCATATCCCTTGACAATCATAGGGTCCTTAAATACCATCTGATATCCCGAAATCGTAAAGTCAACGGGTTTAAGTAACAATCCCGTATGCGACAGAAGTAAGTTTCCATTGCTGAACGATGCAAACAGTATGTGCAGCATAGGATAGAAGGTACATAAAACCAATGCAATCATAATTATTACATTAAACACATCGAAAATTTTTGAACCTATCGATGATTTAATACGATTATTTTTCATTTTGTACTCCTCCTTACCACAATGATGTATTGTTCAGTTTTCTGCTTATCCTGTTGGTACTGAACAGCAGGATACAGTTTATAACAGAATTAAACAAACCTACAGCCGCACTGTAGCTGTACCCTCTTTCAAGAATACCTTTACGATATACAAAGGAGCTTATAACGTCAGCAGTTTCATATGTTACGGGATTATACAAAAGTATAATTTTTTCATAACCGACGTTCATTAGTCCTCCCACTCTCAAAATGAGCATTGTAACTACCGTCGGAATTATACACGGAATAGTCACATAAATTGTCTGTTTCCAGCGGTTTGCACCATCTATTTTGGCAGCTTCATAAAGAGACTGGTCAATGCCTGTTAATGCTGCAAGATATATAATACTCGACCATCCTATCCCCTGCCATATCTCAGACAATACATATACCGGCACAAATAAATTCGGATTGTTAAGCATTGTCTGCCGTTTTACCCCGAACATTGCAAGCAAATCATTGATTATTCCGTCCTGCATTGTGAATTCCTTAACCATACTGCAAACAACAACTAATGATATAAAATGCGGCAGATACGATATTGTCTGTACAATTCTCGGGAACCACTTTCCCTTGAGTTCATTTATAAGCAATGCAAGAACTATAGGTGCCGGAAATGCAAATATAAGAGCGCTGAAGCTTATAGTAAGTGTATTTCTTAAAATTCGCCAGAAATACGGATTTGTGATGAAATCATAAAAATGCTTTAAGCCTACCCATTCACTTCCCATTATACCTAATCTGGGCTGATATTCCTTAAAAGCTATAAGTGCTCCGTACATCGGCTTATAGCAAAACAGCGTATAAAACGTCAAAAGCGGAAGAACAAGAAGATACAAAGACCAGTTTCGTTTCAT
Organism: Clostridia bacterium; assembly: GCA_036310525.1. GTDB lineage: Bacteria > Bacillota > Clostridia > UBA1381 > UBA1381 > UBA4716. The sequence goes on along the minus strand of JAXJRQ010000006.1, from coordinate 1,806 downwards.
ATCTCTTTTAAGTCTTACCCCAAACGGTGCTAATATATCTTTGTTAATATTTGTTTTTGCCATTTGCTTTCCTCCCTGTCTGAATGATGTTTTTGGAGCTGTTAAATATAACAGCTCCCTTTTCGAGTCATTTAACAAATTGTATTTTTAAAACTTATTTGTTCAAATATCTGTCGTATGCTGCCTGATATATTTCAAGCAGTCTGTCTATATCAAATCCCTTAAGCTCCCCAAGATACGCATCAAAGGTTGACAAATCTTCAAGTCCCATAATATATCTTGCAGTTTTTTCGTCAACATGAGTCTGAATGTTGTTAAGGATCGTTGCAACCTCAGAGCTTTCCTCAGTTGTGAAATTCAGATATGGCAGATTATACTTTTCCGCTTCACTCTTCGCCCATACGTCAAGCGCTGCGCTCTGCTGCGGTGTGGTATAATACTGTTCTATGTACTCCTTTGCCTGAATGAACGGTCCGTTCTGGTTTCCTCTGATGTATTGTCCCATTGCTGCACCTACTGACAAGCCTTCAGGATTTTTCATAATATAATCCGTATATGTGGGATAGTTGTCAATCATATTATAGCTTTCGCCTTCAATACCGAAGTTATAAAGCTTATATCCTGCTTCACTGTATCCATAGTCAAGGAATCGTGCCGCAAGGTCTACATTTTTACAGCTTGAAGTAATTGCCGTACCATAAGATGAAGCCTTAAAATCCTTTTGTCCGAATTTGGACATTTCACCCTTATTGAGAGTTACGTGAGGTGCAGGCATAAGATTTGCCTTCGGATCCTTTTCGGCAAAAGCCTGCATCCATCTTCCGAGAGCACTGCCGGCAAAACCAAACGTAACGCCTGTTTTTCCGTTAAGAATATTAGCATCAAGTGTTTTTGAGTCAAGATTTGAAATATTCTGGTCAATAAGTCCTTCCTTGTACCACTGCGCAAAAGTTGTCAAAAATTCTTTATATCTGTGGTCGTACGGACCATAAACAATCTTTCCGTCCTCTGCAAAAAATCCCTTTTTAATTCCGTATGCACCAATGAAATCACCGTTTGTAAGCATATTATCCTGATAACTTAACGGTGATGAAGCACCCTTTTTCTCTTTGAACTGCGTCAGAACATTATGCCATTCATCAATTGTTTCGGGCATTGCAAGTCCCAATTCATCAAGCCAATCCTGACGAATGACAAGCCCCTGAACTACAAGCAGCTTTTCATCATTCTTAAGGAACGGAAACGCATAGTATCTGTTGTCATCTGTTTTTATCAATTTGTCTACATCAGGATTTTCATTAAGATATTTCATCAGATTAGGAGCACTTTTTGCAAATACATCTGTATGGTCGATAATGAAGTCGTCTGCAAGCGCCTTTGAAGGTCCCCCCGCAAGATTTGTCCATGAATATTCTATTATATCCGGAAGCTCCTCGGATGCAAGAAGAATATTAAGCTGATCTTTTGCCTGCCCCTGAGGCGGATGAATATACTTTACATCAACGCCTGTTTCCTCTTTCAATTTTATAGCAAGAGGTGTTTTTCCGAAATCTTCGGAAAGTGTTGCCACATTTCCGTTAAGCTCCATCCAATATGTAAGAGTAGCGTCTGTCTGTATGGGGTAAGATTCAAACTCAAAGTCCACCACCGAAGTTTCTTGTTCTTTTTCTCCGCAGCCTGATAATGCTGCTGAGCATGAAACAGCAGCCACTAAAAGTGCAAATGTTCGTTTCGTAATTTTTTTCATAATTAATACCTCCGTTATTTTTTAGGTAGTGTCAAATTGACACCCCGTTTTTATATTTT
>JAXJRQ010000005.1:0-2736 GCA_036310525.1 Clostridia bacterium | reverse complement strand
TCCTAAAGACTGTGCCCTACAATACATTTTAATCATCCCAATAAATTATAATTTGAATACCCCAACTGCACGGCTGAGGAAAATTTTTGCAGGTTGCTGCTTTGCAGCGAGGGAGCTGTACGAGTGTACTGCCCCGAGCGAAAAGTAGTAAGATGCGGAAATTTAACCAGCCGCACCGATAACTCACAAATTTACTCCCTAACCTTAAGTCCCGTCCTTCTGACCCTGACCTTTGCTTCAACGCTGACTTCATATTGCGGAAATTTCTCACGCCAGTTGTATTCATCAAATTCCTTATTGGTCAAAAACGCTCTCTTTGCCTTAATTCCCACAGCAAGTATGTCCGTTCCCATTTCGTCACGTGTTTTAGTTATGAAATCCATGCATGCATTTTCTATTTCCTCCTTTGCCGACTTCTCAAATCCGGCAATGTCCTGCTCAAGCGCATAGTCCGACGAAAGCGAATAAAAATCCGACTCAAGATACAGCTTTATTGAAATTTTCTCATTTTTTCTGTCCACCTTAACAAACGGCTTTTTATACTGCGACATCTTTACTGTTACGGGCATGTCGGAATTTCCCGATTCATGGAACGTCATATAACTGCCACGATACTCACCCTTTAAAATATTATACAGCACGCTTTCTCTGCTACCAAGCTTGCCGACCATCTTTTTATCCCTGAAAATCGCCATACCCATTGTCTCGGTCTTGTTTTCCTTTAAAACCGCAACCTCACCTGCAATATAGTCCTTTGTTTTATACTCAAATCCGCTTTCATTTAAGGGCGCTTTCTTCTCGTTTTCGTTCTTTTGCCCCTCGCCCTGACCTTCATTACTATCACTTTGCGAACTGCCTTTGCCTTGCGAATTGCCGTTTTTCTGTCCCCCTGACGATTTTTCCTCTATAACTCCCGCAAGCGGAACGGCAACATCGCAATAGTTCAGATTACCCAAAAAGTAAAAATCCTGTAGGGTACACCTCGGAAAGCCTGCCGCATCGGTTTTATCGTATGTTAATTGGTAATATCTGGCAGGATTTAGCTCGACAACGGGTTTTACTTCCATAAGGTATTTGTTTGCCTCGCCAAGTGCAACCGCAATGTATATGTCGGAGCGGATTTCCTCGCTTCGTGCCATGGTTTCAAGCAAATCCTCAACACCGTTTCGGGCAATTTCCTCTGAAAATACAAAGAGTTTTGTGTGGAACAGTGAAAATTTCTTGCTCATTACATGGTTTGCCACATTAAGACCGGCATAAATATTTGGTGCTTCGACGGTGATATTTTCTATAATGTCCGAACTGCCTTTTCCGCCTTCCTCCGACGCACCGCCGCTTATTTGCGTCGGTTTTGCGAACTGAATTGTTATTTTGTAGTCTGTTTCGTTCTCTGCTTTGTCAAAACCGAGCGCCACAATATACGCAACCTCGTTAGGCTCGTTCCCGAAGCATCCCGAAAGCGGAAAAACACACGCAAGAACTAATAAAAGCTTTAATATTTTCATGACAAACATCCTTTCTTAAAGCTTTTTCTGTTTTCGGGTAAGGAGTCCGAAAACTATCGGAATTATAAACACAAGCGGATAAACAATCGCCGATATGGTTTTATCTATATTAATCGTGTTTACAACCGAGGTGGGTATCATTGCAAGCGAAAACGCAATCGCCGTAACGGGCAATATAAGCGGCTTGTTGAATTTCAAGGAAAAAGTCTGTTGCCACACAAGTGAGAGTATGCAAACGTAAAGCGACGAATACAGCATAACAAGAAGCGACCACACAAACTGAAAAAATGCTTCAAATCTGCTGAAAAAGCTTGTAAGATGAACCATTCGTGCAAGCTGATACACAGGAAACACAAATTCCTTTGAAATCGGATTCGGATAAGCCAGACAATACGCAAGCACCGTTATAAAAGCAAGTAAACCGCTTATTATGATTGACTTTAAGCCGCTTTTTTTCAGGTCATTTAGCGTAGGCGCATAGGGAATAAGAATATTCAAAAGCAGTATATCCGCAAAGAATGACATCGTTCTCATGCCTTTTATAAATATTTTATCTGCTCCGCCGCCTAAAATAGGCATGATGTTGTCGATGCTGTAATAGGGGATAAGCATAATCAGGAAGATAAACAGCACCGCACCCGCTATCGGCAGAAATATATAATGTATGCGTGCAATTGAGTTTATGCCCATGTATGCACCAAACGCCGACGCTATTGCAAATATGAGCATGATTATATTTGTGGGCGTTTCCTTTAATAGAACTATCCGTACCGTTTCAGGAAAAATTCTTATTATTGATAAAAGGTTTATCATCAGAATAAGAAAAACCACTGTTCCGACAAGGATTTTAAGCCATTTTCCGCCTTTTTCCGAGGCTATTTGTATTACGTTTTTCTTGGTTTTATATACCTTTACCGTTATTAAATATATTAAAAGCATAACAAGCAAATTAAACAGTATTTGCATCCATGCCGCATTCTCGCTGTTTAAAACCGCAATCCTCGGATAAAAAATCAGGATTTTTACAAACAACGCATTTATCATCAGACTTGTTATTTCCTCTTTATGGAGCATGATATGTGACGTCTCCTTTCTATATATAAATTGTAATTTAGCGGCGTGTTTTGCGTTTGTGATTGTAGGGGAGGGTCTCTGTGCCCTCCCGTAATATATTTGTGCACGGGAGGGGATGGAACCCCTCCCCTACGGTGGGATAATTGTTTACATTCCG
>JAXJRQ010000004.1:0-13016 GCA_036310525.1 Clostridia bacterium | reverse complement strand
GGATTGAATTGTAATTTATCGGGATGATTTTTACAAGTGCAAACAATCGAGCGGAAGGCCCCTTTGTGTAAAGGGGGCTGGCGCCGTAGGCGACTGGGGGATTGTAAAATCAGTATTATCGCTAATTATATACGAACAATCCCTCCGAGTTTTGCTGCGCACAACCCACCTCCCTTTACACAAGGGAGGCTTTCGCTTCGATTATTCATCATAACTATAAATTACAATTTACCACAAAACAAACCACAAACAGGAAGGAAAAATAAAATGGATATTTTTGAAAAAACAAGAGAACTTGGAGAAATGATACAGGAATCAGAGCTTATGAAGCGAGCAAAAGACCTTGAAGCGAAGCAGCAGAGCGACGAAGAAGCATCTGCGCTTTTAAAGGAATTTGAGCTTAACAGACTAAACCTTGCACGTGACATGCAAAACGGAAAGCTTTCACGGGAGGAAGCAATCCAGAAGAACAACCAGGCATTTGACGAGCTATGCGAAAAATCACCGATAATCCGTGAATACATTGAAGCAAAGCAGCAGTTTGATGCAATGGTACAGCAGGTGAACCAGATTCTCAACTACTACATTACAGGCACAGACCCCAACTGTACACATGACTGCAGTACATGCGGCGGCTGTCACTAAAGAAAACGGCACATTTGTGCATGAAAGGAGAGACCTCTTCGGATGGAAAAAGAAAAGCTGTCCCCTATGATGAGGCATTATCTTAACACAAAGGAAGAATACCCCGAAAGTATACTTTTCTATCGTCTCGGCGACTTTTACGAGATGTTTTTTGACGATGCCATAACCGTATCAAGAGAGCTTGAAATCACCCTTACGGGAAAGGACTGCGGTCTTAGTGAGCGTGCGCCTATGTGCGGTGTTCCGCATCATGCGGCGGCACTTTACATTGCCAAGCTAATCGACAAGGGCTACAAGGTAGCGATATGCGAGCAGACGGAAGACCCCAAGACGGCAAAGGGGATTGTAAAGCGTGAGGTTGTGAAGGTTGTCACACCGGGTACGCTTGTCGATGAGGAATTTCTCGATGAAAAAACAAACAACTATCTTGCAGTAATCTGCGTCAGCGGTGATGTGTTCGGAATGTCTGTTTCGGACGTTTCGACGGGAGAAATATACACTACTCAGGTCAACGGCGCCGAGCAGGTTTTAAACGAGCTTGCAAGATATTCACCACGTGAAATCATTGCCGACAGTGCGGCGGCACAAAAAATTGCTCAGAGTGTTGAATTGAGATTTCACATGCAGATTGACTCAAACGGAGACAGCTTTTTTGCGGACAATGCCGAGGGAAAGGTGCTTTCGCAGTTTGGTAAGAGCAGTCTTTCGGAGCTTGATTTGAGCGACAAGCCGTTTGCGGTGAACGCAGTCGGTGCAATGCTTAACTATCTTGAATACGCCCAGAAATCGAGCATCAGCTTTATAAACACGCTTACGGTCTACAGTGCGGAGCAGTACATGGAGCTTGACGCCGCAACACGCCGTAATCTTGAAATAACCGAAACCATGCGAGATAAAGCGAAAAGAGGCTCACTTTTATGGGTGCTTGACAAGACTTCAACCTCCATGGGTGCACGGCTTTTGAAGCAGTGGGTGGAAAAACCGCTCATAAACCCGATAGAAATCAACAAGCGATTGTATTCGGTGCGTGAGCTTCGTGACGATATGATGTTGCGTGACGAGCTTTCGCAGACGCTCTCAAAGACGTACGATATATCACGTATTATAAGCCGTCTTTCTCTTGCGACTGCAACTCCTCGTGACATGATTTCATTGCGTGAAACAATTCGTATACTTCCGCAGCTTGAATATTCATTAAGGAGCACAAAGTCACAGCTTTTAAAGGATTGTGCCCGTGATTTTGATTTGCTTGATGATGTCGGGGACTTGCTTGAACGTGCAATTGACGACGAACCGCCCATACTTTTACGTGACGGCGGCGTGATAAAGGCAGGCTTTAACGAGGAAATAGACAAGCTCAGAAAAGCACGTGACAACGGCAAGGAATGGCTTAAGGAGATAGAGCAGAAGGAACGTGAAAGAACGGGTATTCCGAAGCTCAAGGTCGGCTACAACAAGGTTTTCGGTTACTATATAGAGGTGACAAATTCGTTCAAGGCGTCAGTGCCCGAAACGTATATCAGAAAACAAACCCTTGCAAACTGTGAGCGTTATATCACGGAAGAGCTAAAGGACATAGAAAATACAATTCTCGGCGCTGCTGAGAAGATTATCAATATAGAAACATATATTTTTGAACAGGTGCGGGAGCGTGTGGTAAATGAAATTGAGCGTCTCAAGGTTGTATCAAAAATAATCGCACTTACGGATGTTTTGTGTTCGCTTGCCGAGGTTGCGGTGAAAAACAACTTCAGCATGCCCGAAATAACGGATAACGGCATGATTGAAATTCATGACGGCAGACATCCCGTTGTGGAAAAGATGTCGAAAAATTCGATGTTTGTGCCAAACGACACAATGCTTAACTGTGATGATGACAGACTTCTTATCATCACAGGCCCCAACATGGCAGGTAAATCGACATATATGCGTCAGGTTGCGGTCATAACGCTTATGGCGCAGATAGGAAGCTTTGTTCCTGCACGCAGTGCAAAAATCGGTGTTGTGGACAGAATTTTCACAAGAGTAGGTGCGTCCGATGACATTGCATCGGGACAAAGTACATTTATGCTCGAAATGAGCGAGGTCAGCTATATTCTCAAAAATGCAACCAGGAACAGCCTCATAATTCTTGACGAAATCGGCAGAGGAACAAGTACCTTTGACGGACTTTCCATTGCGTGGTCGGTTGCGGAATATATTCAGAACAAGCGCAGAATAGGCGCAAAAACGCTGTTTGCAACGCATTATCACGAGCTGACCGAGCTGGAAAATCAGCTTGACGGTGTGAAAAACTACAGAGTTGCGGTTAAAAAGCGCGGCGATGAAATCACATTTTTGCGAAAAATCGTGCGTGGCGGTACGGACGACAGCTACGGTATAGAAGTTGCCGCACTTGCAGGTGTGCCGAACGAAGTAATTTCAAGAGCGAAGAGAATCCTTGAAAAAATCGAGGACGGCGATGTGCAATCGGCGCATAAGCACGACAAAAAGGAAGAGGAAGAGGTTAACCAGATAGGCTTTGCCGACACCTCGGCGCTTGAAATATGTGATGAGCTTAAAAACATGGATGTGACAACTTTCACACCTATTGAAGCGATGAATGCGCTGTATAAGCTCAGCGAAAAAGCAAAGAAATCTTAAACGAAAGGAATACGCATAATGGGTAAAATTCATGTGCTTGATACGGAAACCTCCAACAAAATTGCGGCAGGCGAGGTTGTTGAGAGACCGGCAAGCGTTATAAAGGAATTAGCGGAAAACAGCATTGATGCGGGCGCTACTGCCGTTACGGTGGAAATCAAGAACGGCGGAACCACATATATGCGTGTTACCGACAACGGCTCAGGCATGAGCGAGGAGGATGCAAGAGTGTGCTTTTTGCGCCATGCCACGAGTAAAATTTCAACAGGAAGCGACCTTGACGCTATTTATACCCTCGGTTTTCGTGGTGAAGCACTTTCAAGTATAGGTGCAGTGGGCGAGGTTTCGCTGTATACAAAAAGAAAGGATGACGAATCAGGCGTTTGCGTCACATGCAAGGGCGGAGAAATTCTTTCCTCAGATGATGCAGGAACACCCGACGGAACGACGGTTGTTGTTGAAAATCTTTTCTATAACACTCCTGCAAGACTGAAATTCCTCAAAAAGGACTCAACCGAGGCAGGATATATAACTGATGTTGTCACAAGGCTTGTGTTTGCGCATCCCGAAATATCCTTCAGACTTATTATAAACGGAAAAGAGAAGCTTTTCTCGGCAGGTGACAACAATCTGCAAAATGCTCTCTATACCGTTTACGGCAAGGATTTTGCCAAAGCCACAATCGCTGTTTCTCACGATACGGGAAAAATCAAGGTTACGGGACTTATCGGCAAAGGCACGGTTGCCACGTCAAAAAGAACGCATCAGAGCTTTTTTGTAAACAACAGATACATAAAAAGTCCGATTATCATACGTGCCGTTGAGGAAGCGTACAAAAATCAGATAATGATTGGTAAATTCCCTCTTGCGGTTTTAAATATCGAAATTTCGCCTGAGGATATTGATATAAACGTTCATCCGACAAAGCTTGAGGTAAAATTCTCGGACGAGCGTGAAATTTATCAGGCGGTGTATTACGGCGTGAAGGATGCGCTGTATGCAATACCGAACGTTCCCAAAATCGAACGTGAGGAAAAGACGGTGTTTGAGGCGGATAAAAACAAGGAACAGCTTACCCTTTGTGACCTTGCAAAAAATCTTCCTAAAGATACGGCAAAGCGTGAAACGTATATTCCTAAAAATATGACGAAACGCCCCGAAACATTAAATTATGACCCCACAAAAAATCCGTTTTTACAGCAAAAAGCAGAGCCTGTTTTTGAGAAAACAGAAAAATATATAGAAGAACCCATTGTTGAAGTATCACTTGAAAAGAAATACGATGTGCTGTTAAATACCGACTTATCAAAAACGGTGATTGAAGATCCCCAGACGGAGGATACGGAAAAAAACATTGAAAAACCCGTTGAGGAAGCGGTATATACACCTGAGGAAAACAACGTATTTATCGACGATTATTTTGAGATAGTCGGTCAGGTGTTTGACACCTATATCATTGCCCAGAAGGGTGACGAAATGCTTATAATTGACCAGCATGCGGCGCATGAGCGACTGAAATATGAGGAGCTAAAGCGTGATGCCGAGAATAAGACCGTTATGCCGCAGATGCTCATAGAACCTGTAGTCATGGATGTTACGGGTGCAGAAATGGACGCATTTAATGAAAATGCAAAAACCTTTGACGATATGGGCTTTGAATGTGACGTTTTCGGTGAGGATTCGATTATAGTGCGTTCTGTTCCGGGTGATATTGAGCTTGGCGAGGTGGAGCTTGTCATGGGCGAGCTGATTTCTCAGGCGCAGAACCTCAAAAAAGAGCTTATAACGGACAAAAAACTGCATCTTATGTACAGTGTTGCGTGCAAGTCGGCAATCAAGGCGAACAGACGCCTTGACGAAGCAGAAATGAAAGCACTTGTAAGAGATGTGCTTCGTCTTGAAAATATAAACACGTGTCCGCATGGCAGACCGATAATTATAACCATGAGTAAAAAAGAGATGGAAAAGGAGTTTAAGCGTATAGTATGAGCAAACTGCCTTTAGTGGTTGTGGCAGGTCCCACAGCATCGGGGAAAACACGGCTTGCGATTGAACTGGCGAAATTAGTTGACGGTGAAATCGTTTCGGCAGACAGTATGCAGATTTATAAATATCTCGACATCGGTTCCGCCAAGCCGTCGGAGGATGAAAGACGTGAGGCAATCCATCATATGATTGATTTTCTTGAGCCTGACGCCGAATACAGTGTTGCGGATTATACCGAAAAAGCGCACGAGGTCATTTTTGATATTTTATCACGTGGCAAAATGCCCGTCATGTGCGGCGGTACGGGACTGTATATAAATTCGGTGGTTGATGATGTGACCTTCGGCGAGATTGACACTGACTATGAAATCAGGGCAGAGCTTGAGGAATATGCAAAGCTTAACGGTAATGAATCGCTCCTAAAAATCCTTGATGAGTTTGACCCCATAAGCGCAAAGCGTCTGCACCCGAATAATCTGCGCAGAATTATACGTGCGATTGAGTTTTATCGTGTTACGGGAGTACCCATTTCAGAGCATCAGGAAATGACCAAACAGCGTGAGAGCCGTTATGACCCGATTATGTTCTGCATTGATTTTGACAGACAAAAGCTTTATGAGCGCATAAATATGCGTGTTGATATTATGATAAAATCAGGTCTTCTTGACGAGGTAAAGTCGCTGATTGATATGGGCTATACCACAGCGCTTAATTCAATGAAGGCTATCGGATACAAAGAATTAATTGACTATTTTGACGGTAAATCAACGCTTGATGATGCCGTTGAGATTATAAAGCAGAGTTCACGGCGTTATGCAAAACGTCAGCTTACGTGGTTTAGAAGAGACGAAAGAATCATATGGCTTGATGCCGAGGCTGATGTTGTGAATGAAGCATATAAAGCAGTAAAAGAAAAATATAATTTATAAAGGAGAATGTGGCTATGTCAATTACAAAAAAAGAATTCGGTAAATTAGCAAACGGCGAAAAGGTTTATTCCTATACGCTTGATAACGGCAAGGGACTTAGTGCTGAGATTTTAAACTACGGCGGAGTAGTAAGAACCTTGTGTGTTACGGGTAAGGATGGAAAGGCTGTGGACGTTGTTCTCGGCTATGACACTATCGAGGATTACGTAAGCCGTGCAGGCTATTACGGTGCACTGATAGGCAGAAACTCAAACAGAATTTCAAACAGTGCTTTTGTTATCAACGGCAAGGAATATAAAATCAACCCCAACGAAGGCAACAACAATCTTCATGGCGGTATAGTAGGCTTTGATAAGAAAATCTGGGATGTTATCGAGGATGAAAGCACAGGCGAGCCGTCAGTGGTTCTTTCGCTCACTTCACCCGACGGTGACGAAGGCTTCCCCGGTAGTATTGATGTTACTGTTACATATACGGTGACAAATAACAATTCGCTCGTTATCAACTACAGCGCAAAGAGTGACGAGGACACAATCTGTAACATGACAAACCACAGCTATTTCAACCTTTCGGGACATAACAGTGGTCAGATGATTGACCAGACCTTGTGGATGGATTCAAAGTTCTATACACCGAATGATGCGGAATGTATGCCCGTAGGTGAAATTATAAGCGTAAAGGGTACGCCGTTTGATTTCACAACAGCAAAGCCGATTGGTCAGGACATTACATCGGAGCATGAACAGATTAAGATGTTTAACGGCTATGACCATAACTTCGTGCTTTCGGGAACAGGCTACAGATTATGTGCAAAGGCGCATAGCGAAAAGACGGGCATTTCAATGGAGATGTACACAAATCAGCCGGGCGTTCAGCTCTATACCTGCGACAGCCCCGAGGTTAAGGATAACTGTAAGGACGGCGCAAGCTACGGTCTGTATCAGGCTTTCTGCCTTGAAACACAGTGCTTCCCGAATGCAATGGCGTTCAGCCACTATCCGTCAATTGTGCTGAAGAAAAACAATACCTATGAGCATGTTACGGAATATAAATTCACATGTGAAGATTAATACGATAAAAACACTGTCTTAAGACGGTGTAAGATTAAGGATAGTAAAGGTCGCAGTGAAATTCACTGCGACCTTTCGTCATTATAAAAACAATCTTTTTCCCATCTTATCACATTAGTATCTATGTATTCCCATATCTTTTGATAATCTTTTTCACCACGAATTATGTGGTCATGAAATGAACGTTGCCATAAAATGCTTTCAAATTGTTTTGTTGTATATGATTTTAGCTGACCGATTATGTTTTGTAGGGGAGGGTTTCCATGCCCTCCCGAATTATTTAAAATCACAATTAAATGAATATGATTCGGCATAATAACATATTTATCGATTTTAGCACCGTCAAAATTTTCGTTTATATATCGTATTGATTTTTCAACTTCTTTTCCTATCGGCTTTAATATATTTTTCGGGAGGGCACAGAGACCCTCCCCTACAATTATATCTGACAAAATACATTCTTTGTTATGCGTGCATATGGTAACAAAATATGCTCCGGGTGCGCTATAATCATAGCCTTTTAATCTTGTTGGTTTTCGTTTTGCAAGTTCCATATTTTTATTTCTGCTTCAAATTATTTTTCTTTTGATAATCCTAATATATAATCTGTGGAAACACTATAATATTTAGCCAATTTTATAAGAATATCTATTGGAAGCTGTCTTTGCCCGTTCTCATATTGTGAATATGTGTTTTGCTTAATATGCAAATATTCAGCAAGTTCTTTTTGTTTTAAATCATTATCTTCTCTTAATTCTTTTAATCTCATTGCAAATTCTCCTTTAAAAACATTATACAAAATCTCACCATGAGATATTGACATTTATCTCATTTTGTGATATTATATACCCATAACAAAATTTTTAGAGGGTTTTTATAATGAAAAAACGGAGGATTATTCTTTATCGTGGTATTATGTAAAGGGTGAACGCATGATAGGAGTTTATTTTAATGCGGACTATGACGAGGTTTGGATTGCAGTACAAAGATATTAAAGTTATTCATAGTAAAAGGGCGCAGCAAATTGCTGCGCTCTTTTACTATCCCTATAGTACACCTCATAAGACAGTGTTTTTTGTTGAAAATATAATAATTTATACATATATGCGGATAAAATAAATATATAATCAAATTTTAATGCAGAAAGGAAAGAAATATGAACAACAAAGAACATGCACTTGAATGTCACAAAAAATGGCACGGAAAAATAGAAATAAACTACCGTTGTCCCGTAAACACACGTGAGGAGCTTGCAATAGCATACACGCCCGGAGTAGCGCATCCGTGTCTTGAAATCAGTCAGAACACAGATTTGAGCTACGAATACACACGCAAAAGCAACCTTGTTGCGGTAATCACAGACGGAACGGCGGTTCTCGGACTTGGCGACATAGGTCCTGAAGCAGGAATGCCCGTCATGGAGGGAAAATGCGTTCTGTTTAAGGCATTCGGCGATGTTGATGCGTTCCCTATATGCATACGCTCAAAGGACACAGACGAAATCGTAAAAACAATTTCTCTGATTTCGGGAAGCTTCGGCGGCATAAACCTTGAGGATATTTCCGCCCCACGATGTTTTGAAATTGAGCGAAGACTAAAGGAAGTATGCGATATCCCCGTATTTCATGACGACCAGCACGGAACAGCGGTTGTTTGCGTGGCGGCAACAATAGGCGCATGCCGTCTGATAAAAAAGGATATTTCAGAGCTTAAAGCGGTGATAGCAGGCGCAGGTGCGGCGGCAATTGCCACAGCCCGTCTGCTCATGAAGGCAGGACTTAAGGACGTTATTCTCTGCGACCGTCAGGGTGCAATATACGACGGACGTGACGGACTTAATGCAGAAAAAGAGTCGATTGCAAAAATCACAAACCAAAGCCTCAAAAAAGGCTCACTCGGTGACGTGGTTGTTGGTGCGGATGTTGTATTCGGTTTGTCGGGTCCCGGAGTGATAGAGCAGGATATGATTCGTTCAATGAACAAAAACCCAATTGTGTTTGCGCTCTCAAACCCTGTCCCCGAAATATTCCCCGATGATGCTGTTATGGCAGGTGCGTCAGTTGTGGCTACGGGGCGTTCGGATTTCCCTAATCAGATTAATAATCTGCTTGCTTTTCCGGGAATTTTCCGTGGTGCGCTTGATGTACGGGCAAGTGACATTAACGACGAAATGAAACTTGCCGCCGCTTATGCAATAGCAAATATGCTTGACGAAAAAGACCTGCGTCCCGACCGCATAATAATCGAGGCAACAAACCCCGATGTTTCAAAAGCGGTTGCAAAGGCTGTTGCAACTGCCGCACACGAAAGCGGTGTTTCACGTATCTGATAATTTTTATGTTGTATAGTGCGTATTTTTATGCTATAATTAGCTTGTTGCATAAAATAAATATGAAAAGGAGAAATACACATGGGATATACAGCAAATGAAAACAGATATACAGAAATGAAATATAATAAATGCGGCGAAAGCGGCTTGAAGCTTCCGTCGGTTTCGTTGGGATTGTGGCACAATTTCGGAGACACGGGCAATTATGAAAACATGTGTAAAATGTGTTTTACCGCATTTGATAACGGAATAACGCATTTTGACCTTGCCAATAACTACGGCCCTGAAGCAGGCAGTGCCGAAACGAATTTCGGAAAAATACTCAATGAACACATGAAAAGCTATCGTGACGAAATGATAATCAGCACCAAAGCCGGCTATTACATGTGGCCGGGACCATACGGGGAGTGGGGAAGTAAAAAGTATCTTACAGCAAGCCTTGACCAGAGTCTAAAGAGAATGAATATAGACTATGTGGATATATTCTATCATCACAGACCGGACCCCGACACACCGCTCTATGAAACCATGTGGGCACTTGACAGAATAGTCAAAAGCGGAAAGGCGCTGTATGCCGGTCTGTCAAACTACGACGGCGAAACAATGAAAAAAGCCGCAGAGATTCTTAACGAGCTTCACTGCCCGTTTGTGATTAATCAGAACAGATACTCAATTTTTGACAGAACGGTAGAAAAGAACGGAATACTCACAGCGGCAAAAGAAGAGAAAAAGGGTATGATAATTTTCAGTCCGCTTGAACAGGGACTGCTCACCGAACGCTATTTAAAGGGAATTCCCGATGACAGCCGTGTAAGAACGGACGGACGTTTTCTCAACGAAGGCTCTGTTTCTGCGGATAAGATAGAAAAGGCTAAAAAGCTTAACGAAATCGCAAAAAGACGTGGTCAGACTCTTGCCCAGATGTCTCTTGCATGGGTGTATAATAACGAAAGCGTGACAAGCGTGCTTATCGGTGCGTCAAAGCCTGAGCAGATTATTGAAAATATCAATATGCAGAAAAATACGTCATTTAGCGAAGAAGAGCTTAAGGAAATAGATAAAATTGTACTATAAAGCATAATAACGACACCATAAAAGGAGAATAGGATGAAACAAAAGAAAAAAAACATATCATTTACATGGGTTCAGGCATGCTGGGCAGCGGCAGGCGCAGGACTCTTTGCAGCAGGTCTGCATGTGGTGAATGTGCCTGATGCAAAGCTGTTATCGGTTGCAAATCACCTCGGACTGGCAATGCTTTTTGCAGGAATTATCAACCTGTTTGTGTACTACAAAAAGCATGAGGAAATCCATGGCTCACACTGGCTGTTGGCAGACGGAATGAGCACAACGTTTTTGTCGATTTTTCCGCTGTTTAATCAAATGATACTGCCGGTTGTAATTCCGTTCTTTTTCGGAATATGGGAGTTATTTTCGGGGATTTTGAAATTCATTGAAGCAAAAGAGCTTCAGGAAGAAAAGGTGACAGGCTGGCAGTGGTTTCTTGCTGTCGGTATAATAGAGCTGTTTTCGGGCATTGCTTCAATGATTAAGCCGATTGATGATTTTGTGGGCATGAATCATGTGATTGCGATTATTCTTCTTGTGCAAAGCAGTGGATTTTTATTTAAAATCTATATCTATCACCACCTCGCAGACCCCGAAAGAATACGATGTTTACGCAGATAAAAAATTGCAGAGGATACCCTCTGCAATTTTTTTATTTGTTTGTGTGACCTTCCCAGTCCTTAAGGAATTTTTCAATGCCTGCGTCTGTAAGCGGATGCTTAATCATCTGCATAATAACCTTATACGGTACTGTTGCAATGTGTGCACCGAGCTTTGCCGCTTCCGTAACATGAAGCGGATTTCTGATGCTTGCACTTATTATTTCCGTTTCAATTCCGTGTGCGTCAAAAATATCCACAATATCAGCGATGAGTCCGAGACCGTCGCAGTTTATGTCGTCAAGTCTGCCTAAAAACGGACTTACATATGTAGCTCCTGCTCTTGCGGCAAGAAGTGCCTGTGCAGCACTGAAAATAAGCGTAACGTTTGTATGTATACCCATTGCGGTAAGTCTCTTTACAGCCTTAAGTCCCTCTGCTGTCATCGGTATTTTTATTACGATGTTTTTGTTCATCTTTGCGAGAGGAATTGCTTCCTCAACCATTCCGTCTGCGTCAAGACTGATTACCTCTGCGGAAATAGGCCCGTCAACAATAGTGGTGATTTCGTCTATAACCGTCTTGAAGTCTCTGCCCTCTTTTGCGATAAGCGACGGGTTTGTTGTCACTCCGCAGATAACGCCGAGCTCATTCGCCTCTCTGATTTCGTCTGTGTTTGCTGTATCAATAAAAAGCTTCATATTTAAAAACCTCCTGATTTTAAAAATTTCAAGGAAAAGTATATCACTGTTTTAAGATGTGTGCATTGCTATTTTATCAGAAAACATTGCATTTTTTACGATTTACTGATATAATTTTTTCAGAGGTGATTATTTTGATAGACAGATACACAAAACTGCAGAAAATCAAAAACGGAAAAATAATGGTCAAGGAGAAAACAATTGTCGGATACCCTACTCACTGGCATGAGTTTTACGAGATAGAGCTTATCATATCGGGAAGCGGAAGCTACATAATAGACGGAGTTTGCCGAAAAATTGAAAAAAACATGTTATTTTTTATGACTCCAGTGAATTTTCACCGTGTAATCACTGACGGCTCCGAGGTTATAACGCTTATGTTCATGGGCGAAGTATGCGATAAAAACATGCTTTTCAGGCTTTCGTCGGCGTTTGACTGCGACAGCGTGGCGCTTTGTGATGCCGATGCAGAGTATCTTGCCGCAATAATGCACGAGTTAAATATCGCCTCATCGCAAAACGATGACGAATACAGCTTTCATCTTTTAAACAGTATCCTCGGCAAGCTTTGCCGCCTGACAAACAGCCACAGACACGGACATCTTTCAAAGGTGCAGACGGCAATGCTGTTTATAAGGAATAACTTCAGAAACAATATCGGTCTTAACGATATTGCACATGCGGCAGGTGTTACTCCGTCGTATATGAGCAGTATTTTTCTTAAGGACTGCGGTGTTAATTTCAAGGATTATCTCAGCTCAATCAGGTTTGACTACGCAAAAAAGATGCTTGAATTTTCCGATATGACCGTAACGGATATTTGCTTTGAATCGGGATTTAATGATTATGCAAATTTTGAGCGGTCATTCAAGGCGAAATTCGGAATTTCCCCACGTGAATACAGAAAAAGTTATCAGACAGAGATATTCAAATTGTAATTTGTAGGGATGATGAATAATCGAAGTGAGAGCCTCCCTTGTGTAAAGGGAGGTGGGTTTTGCGTAGCAAAACTCGGAGGGATTGTTCGTATATAATTAACAATAATG
>JAXJRQ010000003.1:0-4954 GCA_036310525.1 Clostridia bacterium | reverse complement strand
TGATAATGTGGTGTCAAATGAAGTGTATATTGAAGATATGACCGACTGGTGCGAGAATGCTATTGAAATTCTTTATCCGAAAAATTTTGATATACCAACTCAGTATTATGAAAACCTTGACTCCGATACGCTTATGCTTCAGAACAGCCTGTGGGAAACACTTAAAATAGATAATGCGGTTGAAGCGTGGATTTATATTACAAGCGGCTCGATAATTCTGTTGCTTGCAGGTATTTTTCTGTACAACTATATAATTAAAAAAATCAGAAATAATTATTAAGTAGCTGTATTTGCATAATGCTGACTGATTTTTACACAAAAAGGCTTTGTTGCGTAGATAATGCAACAAAGCCTTTAGTTTAATCATCTTTCTTTTTTTGCTGTTTTTTCACTAAGTAATTTTATTGTTTCAAGATATGTTTGCTCAACATCTGTCAAGGTCTTTTCCTGATATTTTCTGTATTCTGTCATTGCCTTTTTCATAGCCAGCTCGTGGCTGATTTTACCGGCATCCGTCAAAAGATTTTCTCCTGTTGCACCTAAAATATTATCAAGCTGAGTTATATAATCATTCATATACATGGGTTTTTTTCTCATAGCCTGAATTTCCGCAAAATCAAAATATCCCGAAACTAAATTATTAAGCACCTTTAATTCGTCTGCTTCAAGATAGTTTTTAGCAATTTTTATATCTTTTGCAGTTGGCATATTGCCGCAGAATGAGGTTAAACCCATAAAGGGTTTTTTGCTGTCTGCACGTTCATAAATAACTTCGGAAGCGGTATGTCCATGTGCGGCAAAATGCAACTTATTCTGTACGATTTTGAAAAAGGTTATTGATTCTGTGCTTTTTGGATTATAGTCCACGCTTGTTGCATATAAATCAAGTACTTGACGATAAAGGACTTTTTCGGAAGAACGAATATCCCTGATTCGGTCAAGAAGCTCTTTCCAATAGTTCCCGTCGCCTAAGTTTTTCAGGCGTTCATCATCCATTGTAAAGCCTTTAATCATATATTCCTTAATTCGTTCCGTTGCCCATTGACGGAAATGTGTGCCAATAATGGATTTTACTCGATAACCGACGGATATGATGACATCAAGGTTATAGTAATCAACCTGATATGTCTTACCGTCTGCGGCAGTTGTTGCAAAATTTGCAACAACTGAATCTCTTGTTAATTCGTTTTCTTCAAAGATATTTTTGATGTGTCTTGAAATGGTAGACTTGTTGCGGTCAAAAAGGTCTGCCATTTGATCTAATGTAAGCCAAACGGATTCATTTTCCATTTTAACGTCAATTTTTGTCAATCCGTCTTTTCCTTGATATATTATAATTTCTCCGCTATTAAAATCATTCATAATGAAATCTCCAACTCTATCTGCGTATAATTCTTTTAACTTCATTATATCACTTAAATGTATGTTTTTCAATAATTTGACACTATTTCTCTGTTTAATAGACAAAAATACGGCGATACAACAAAATGTATCGCCGTATTTCTATTTTCATACCAAGAGAATAAATATTTCGTTTATTCTATGCCGATAATATAGTAATAAACCGGCTGACCGCCGCTTTTTACACTAACTTCAATTTCGTCATCCTCGTAACGCTCTTCAAGGCGCTTTGCCGCCGCTTCCGCCTGTGATTTTTTTATATCCTTTCCGTAGTATACGGTAATAAACTCCGTATCCTCGTCAACAATATTTTCCACAAGCTCATCAAGTGCCGCATCAATATCCTTTGAAACAACTGAAATTTCGCTTCCCGAAATACCCAGTATGTCGTCCTTTTCTATTGTTTTGCCGTCAACCTCGGTGTCACGTACAGCGTATGTTATCTGTCCTGACTTCACCTTATCTGCCGCCTTATTCATAAGCTTTTCGTTTGCTTCGGCATCACGCTTTGCATTAAACGCCATAACAGCACTTATACACTGCGGCATATTCTTTGTCGGAATAACAATAATCTTCTGTTCGCTTGAAAGCTGTGCCGCCTGATTTGCCGCAAGAATAATATTCTTGTTGTTCGGGAACACAAACACTGTCTTTGCCTTGACACGCTTAACAGCCTTCAGAATATCATCTGTTGAGGGATTCATGGTCTGACCGCCCTCAATAACCTTATCAACACCTAAATCCTTGAGGATTTTTACAAAGTTTTTGCCTGCACCTACTGCCACAAATCCCATTTCCTTGAGAACTGTTTCCTTTTTTGGTTCAGACTTTTTCTTTGTCGGCTTTGCTGTTACCTTTGCCTGTTTCTTTTCGCCACTGTCAGCTTCTGATATGATTGAATTGTGCTGATGCTTCATGTTATCAATCTTAAGATTAATCATTTCACCGATTTTAACAGCTTCTTCAAGCACAAAACCGGGATGATTTGTATGAATATGCACCTTTACAATATCATCATCGTCAATAACGAGCATACAGTCGCCCTTCGGTGAAATTGCATCTCTAAATCCGTCAACACTGTCACCGCTGTTTTTCTTTTCAATTATAAATTCGGTACAATAAGCAAATTTAATATCTTCCGTGTTAATGCTTTCCTGAGCGGATGAAACGGTTTTTTGCACAACGGCTTCACCGCCGTTGCGTTCAATTATTTTTCCGCTTTTCAGATATGCCAGAGCGCCCTCAAGCACGAACATCCAACCCTGACCGCCTGCGTCAACAACACCTGCCTGCTTAAGTGCGGGAAGCTGTTCGGGGGTTTTTGCCAGAGCAATGTTACCCTTTTCAACTGCATTTTCAAGGATTTTCTCGACATCCTTTTGTGAAACGGCTTCAAGCTGTGCACCTGTTGCGGCTTCTCTTGCTACTGTAAGAATTGTACCCTCAGTAGGCTTCATAACAGCCTTATATGCCGCCGATGAACCTTCCATAAGTGCCATTGCAAATTCTATACCGCTGCAGCTTTCCTTACCCTTGAAGCTCTTTGATATGCCTCTGAAAAACTGTGATAAAATAACGCCTGAGTTACCCCTTGCGCCTCTTAAGGCTGCAAAGGACATCATATCTGCTGCTTTTGTGAGCGAGGTAGGCTTTTTTGCGCTAAGCTCGTTGGCAAGTGCAGTAATTGTAAGCGACATGTTTGTTCCGGTATCGCCGTCAGGCACCGGAAAAACATTCAACTCGTCAACAAGCTGTTTGTTGTTATATAAATTATTCGCACCTGAAATAATCATCTGCGAAAAAATTTCTCCATCCAGAATATTAATTGTACTCACCCCTTAATCGTCAACTCTGACGCCTTCAACACGGACATTCACCTTGTTTACTTTTAGTCCGACAGTGTTTTCAAGCGTATATCTAACGTGATTTACTATACTCTTACAGGTTGTGTTAATATTTATACCATATTCAACGATAATATGCATCTCAACGATAATACCGTCCTCCTGCACATTTACGCTAATACCTTTTGTCATGGTATCGGGTTTTAACAGGTTCACTATACCGTCCTTCTTGCTTCTTGAAGCCATACCGACAACACCGTAGCAGTTATTCGCAACGGCTCCGGCTATTTCTGCTATAACAGAATTTGAGATGGATACTGTACCTAAAGATTCGTCTGTCTTTAATTGCATAAAACTCAATCCCTTCTAAAAAAATATACTTATATATATTTTACTATAAAATTTCGTTTTAGTCTATAGATATTTTTATTTTTGTTTATTTTTGTATTGAAAAAACAAAAAAATACATTTATAATTGATATATAAAACAATTTTTTTGGGAAAAAAGGAGGACAATAATGAGTAAATATACAAAACTGACCAATTTTCTTTCACATCTTCCCGATTTTGTATTTGAATATATCGAAATATCCTATACGGGCGAAAGCGTCAATACACAATTAGGTTACAGCATTGACATAAAAATATTCCTGCAATATTTACAGCAGTTTAAATTCCGTGATGTGGAAAACCTTGAAGATTTTGCGCCAAAGCATCTGGAACAAGTTACTTTACGTGACCTTACGGGATTTCAGGCATATCTGCGTGAATATGAAACTGAAACGGTTTCTATTTTGGGAAATCGGATAAAGCGTATTCGTCGCAATGATGCATATGGAATTAATCGTAAAATGTCGGGAATAAGGGGATTATTTTCATATCTTTATAAAAATGACCTCATTTCCCAGAATGTTACCGATAAAATAGACTTCAAGAAAATTCATCAGAAAATGAAGCGTCCGCTTACTACTATTGAGACGGTTGACCTTATAAGCTGTATATATGAAGGCGAGAAGTTTTTTTCGGGACGTGATCTTGCCGAATATAAGAACAAAAAACAGCGTGATATTGCGCTGTTTACTGCATATCTTGGTACGGGCTGTCGTGTAAGCGAGCTGATAAATCTGAATATACATGACGTTGATTTTGATACTTCATCATTTATTGTTACCAGAAAAGGCGGAGATCAACAGGAAATTTTTATGCCTGTTCAGGTTGAAAATGAACTGCATGCATATATGCTTGAAAGACTTGAAATGGAAAATGTGAAGGATACCGATGCACTGTTTATAAGCCGTTTGGGAAAGCGTATGACAGCGCAGGGTGTTGAAAAAACATTGAAAAAATATTGTCATGTCGTGGGAATAACCGATCCCGATAAAGCACGTCCGCATGCTCTGAGACGTACATTTGCCTGTAATATGATTGCTGATGGCATTGACATTAAAATGGTTGCCGAGCTTATGGGACATAAAAACATTGAAGTTACCCACAGATATTACGCACAGTATGCTTCGCAAAAACGTAAGGAGGTTATGCGAAGCTATGAGGTAATTAAAAAGGATGAATAAGCTTTTATCCGGCTGGTTAAATTTCCGCATCTTACTACTTTTCGCTCGGGGCAGTACACTCGTACAGCTCCCTCACTGCAAAGCAACAACCTGCGAAAATTTTCCTCAGCCGTGCAGTTGGAATATTCAAATTATAAT
>JAXJRQ010000002.1:0-10159 GCA_036310525.1 Clostridia bacterium | reverse complement strand
TGCCTACATCCGCCCGTGAATATACAACGGGACGATGTGGGCATCGTCCCCTACGGCGACAAATTGTATACAGTTGCAAACAATTATATTTGTAGGGACCGGTCTCCGGACGGTCCGTGTAAAATTAACCATAAACGGACAGTCGAGGACGCCTGTCCCTACGGCGGGATAATTATTTACGCCACCTATAAATTACAATTTATATACTTCTATACTTCTTAACACTATCCAATATATTATAGTACCTTAAAAACAAGAGCTTGTCAAATTTTTAACATAAAAATCGCATTTTACACTATATATTGTGTAAAAAACAATCCACAATTATATAAAATTGCAGAACAAAAAGAAAAATATTTCCTCATGTTCCATATTGGCTTAATCCAAAAACGGGAACAGTCAAAAGACAGCCCCCGTTTTGCGTAATTAAATTTTTGTTCCTTTGGCAATTGCAAGAGGGTAGCTTTCCTGACCGATAAGCTTTCTGCCTTGTGTAATACAAACTTCCTTGTCAAACACAACATATGAAAGCTCAACACCGGATTCAATAATACTGTCCTGCATGATTATGGAGTTTTTGATAACTGCACCCTTCGCAATCTTAACACCACGTGATATAATACAGTTCTCAACGGTACCTTCTATTGAGCATCCGTCAGAAATAAAGCTGTTTTTCACAACGGCATTTTCTCCGTAATGAGTGGGGCTCTGATCCTTTGTTTTTGTATATATCAGACGTTCACGGCTGAATACTTCTTTTCTTATGCTTCTTACTAGGAAGTCCATATTTGCTGTGTAATAGGATTTGAGTGAATCAATCTTAGCGCAATAACCTGTATGCTCATATCCGAAAATACGCATGCCGCCTGTCTTTTTGTTTATAGCGTCTTTTATGAAATCATGGTCACCTCTTGCGCTGCATTCGTCGATGACGCTTTCGAGAAGTGCTTTTTCCATGATGTATATATCCATGCTTGCGTTAGCAGTTTTTGGATAATACGGATTTACTTCAATATCAGTAATTCTGTTATCTTCGTCTACCCCAAGCAGAGTATATCTTGAAAGCTCTTTTTCTTCTTCACCTTTGCGGTTCTTGTATATAACGGTAATATCCGACTGGTTTTCGATGTGCCATTCAACGGCGGCATCAAAATCTATGTTATATATGTTGTTTCCGAGTGATAAAATTACATATGTCTGCTTACTTCTCCTGATATAATCTCTTATACCGGCAAGCATATCAATATTACCTCTTATAACGTCTGTGCTGATTTTACCCAAATCAGGCGGTAAAATATTAAGTCCTGCATTCTTTCTGTCAAGATCCCACGGTTTACCGGATTTTATGTGGTCCATAAGCGAGGAATAATTTGATTCTGTTGCAACGCCTATGTTTGTGATACCGGCATTAGCCATGTTGGAGAGTACGAAATCTATAATTCTGTATCTGCCGGCAACGGGAAGTGCATTGTTTGCACGTATATCCGTAATCGGTGGAATTTTATCGCTGTTTGTCAGAATAATGCCCATTGTGTCTTTTCTCATAATACTATCCTCCCTTATGCCTCTACCATACTGTTTTTGAAAATTTCGGCATCTTTTTCTACTGACGCACCGCCCTCAACAAGGACTATTCCATGCGTGCAGTACTGGGAAGCGTACTTGTTATCGTCACTTTCCGAAACCCCGATTTTTGCATTTTCGCCGATAACGGCATTTTCGCCAATAACAGCTTTTTCAATAACGGCACCCTTACCGATTTTTACACCTGGCATGATTACCGAATCCTTTACTATTGCACCTTCGTCAACTTCAACAGCACCGAAAATAACCGAGTGGTCGATTGTTCCTTCAATGAAACAGCCTTCCGTAACAGTTGAGTTGGAGATTTTAGCGTTATTGCCCACGTAATGCGGACCGTGCGCCATGTTTCGTGAATATATACTCCAGTTTCTGTCCGATAATGAGAACTGTGGAGGATCTTCGAGTAAATCCATATTTGCTTCCCACAAGCTCTGTACAGTACCAACATCTTTCCAGTAGCCTTCAAAACGGTAGCTCATCATTTTTTCGCCGTTTTCGAGCATTTTCGGAATAATATTCTTACCGAAGTCATTGTCTGACTGCGGGTCGTGTTCGTCATCAGTGAGATATTTCTTCAAAGCGTCGTAGCTAAAAATATAAATACCCATTGATGCAAGATTACTCTTCGGTTCGGCGGGTTTTTCAGCAAATTCAGTAATTGCACCTGTCTCGGGGTCAGTGTTCATAATGCCGAAACGGCTTGCTTCCTCCCAGGGTACGGGCATAACCGCAATTGTTGCAGCTGCACCTGATTTTTTGTGTGCCTTAAGCATCTGACCGTAGTGCATTTTGTAAATGTGGTCACCCGAAAGGATAAGTACATTCTTCGGGTTGAATCTTTCGAGAAATGCAATGTTCTGATAAATTGCATTTGCCGTTCCCTTATACCATTCGCCTGCCTTTGCGCTCTGGTATGGCGGCAGAACGTAAGCGCCGCCATGTGATCTGTCAAGATCCCACGGTGCACCATTACCAATGTATGTGTTCAGATCAAGCGGCTGATACTGTGTCAATACCCCGACAGTGTCTATTCCTGAATGAACGCAGTTTGAAAGCGGAAAATCTATAATTCTGTATTTTCCGCCGAAGGATACCGCAGGCTTTGCCACCTTCTTTGTAAGCGCTCCGAGTCTGGAACCCTGTCCGCCGGCAAGAATCATTGCCACGCAATCTTTTGATACCATAATATCATCTCCTAAAGTTATATATTTAATGTTAAATTATTTTTTCTTTTCTTCAGCAACACGTCTAAGAATCATAAATGCACCTGCATCCACAAATACATCTATGGAGTAATCCATATCCGAGTATTGCTCTTTTCTTGCTGTGTATTTTTTTGCACCAATAAGTCTTGTGCCGCCAAATTTTGTGGAATTTGAGTGAATTACAACCTCATATTCACCGCTTCTTGGCACACCTATGGTGTAAATGGGTCTGTCGACCGGCGTAAAGTTTGCAACAACGATAACCTCATCTGCGGCTTTTTTGCCTGTTCTTATATAGGAAAGAACTGAGTTTTCGTTATCTGAAGCGTTTATCCACTTAAAGCCGTCCCAACTTTGTTCAAGCTCCCATAGCGCTTTGTTTTCAATATAGAATTTGTTGAGCGTGCGCACATAATCCATAAGCTTTTGGTGTTTTTCATCCTCGAGTAAATTCCATTCAAGCTGTTCTTCAAAACGCCATTCAAGGAACTGACCAAACTCTCCGCCCATGAACATCAGCTTTTTGCCGGGCATAGTCATGAAATAGCCGAGAAGGGTTTTGTATGCATCAAATTTCTCCTCATATGTGCCGTACATTTTGTCAATCAGCGAATGCTTGCCATGAACAACCTCATCATGCGAAAGCGCAAGAATAAAGTTTTCGCTGTAAGCATACATCATCATAAATGTAAGAAGGGAATGATTGTCTTTTCTGAAATACGGGTCCATACTCATATAACGAAGTGTATCGTTCATCCAACCCATGTTCCACTTGAAGTTAAAACCGAGACCACCGTCCTCCGGAGGAGCAGTCACAAGCGGCCATGCCGTACTTTCTTCGGCAATCATAAGAAAATTCGGGAAATCGGTACACATTATGCGGTTAAGCTTTTTGAAAAATTCAACCGCTTCAAGGTTTCCGTTTCCGCCGTACTCATTGGCAACCCATTCACCGTCATTACGTGAATAATCACGGTAGAGCATGGAAGAAACAGCGTCCACACGCAACCCGTCAATATGATATTCATTTGCCCAGAAATATGCGGAAGAAATAAGAAATGAAACAACCTCCGCTTTAGAATAATCAAAAACCATTGTGCCCCAGTCTTTGTGCTCGCCCATACGTGAATCCGCATATTCGTAGACGGGTGAACCGTCAAACATACGCAGACCGTGTGCGTCTCTGGGGAAATGTGCGGGCACCCAGTCCATTATGACTGATATACCCGATTTATGACATTTGTTAATAAAATATTTGAATTGCTCTGCACTTCCGTAGCGTGAAGTGAGTGCAAAATATCCCGTAACCTGATACCCCCAGGAACCGTCAAAAGGATACTCTGTAACGGGCATAAGCTCAATGTGGGTGTAGCCCATATCTGCCACATACGGGACAAGCTCATCGGCAAGCTCGCAATAGTTATACAGACTGCCGTCTTCGTGGGTTTTCCACGAACCCACATGAACCTCGTAAATGTTCATCGGTTTTGAAATGTTGTTTCCCGAAGCACGTTTCTTGAGCCATGATGAATCTGTCCATTTATAGTCCTTAAGCTCCTTTACGACAGAAGCTGTTCCCGGACGTAATTCGGCTTCAAACGCATACGGGTCGGCTTTTAAATGAATTTCTCCGTCAGCTGATTTGATTGCATACTTGTAAAGCATGCCTTCAATGATGTCGGTAAAAAAGCCATACCAAATACCTGTGGAGGCTATTTTTTCCAAGACCTTGTCGGGATACTTCCAACCGTTGAAGTCGCCCGTAAGATAAACGGCTTCGGCATTTGGCGCCCAAACGGCGAAACGGAAGCCTTCTTCGCCGTTAACGGTGATTTTGTGTACACCGAGCATTTCATAGGATTTAAAATTATTCCCGGAATTAAAGAGATAAGTCTGAAATTCACTGATGTTTGCCCGGTTTGTCATTTGTTCCATTATATTCCCTCCGATTTATGCACAACAGAATTTATCAATTCTGATTTTTCTATATACATTATAACACATATGTTTTTGTGAGTAAAGACTAAATACTATATAAAATATATGCTTATTTTTGTAAAAAGTTACTAAGTAGTGAACATTTACCAATATATTATTTATATTTTGATTTAAGCGTAATATTCCTGCATGGTGAAAAATATTTCGATTTCCTTTCAAAAAAGTATTATAATTGTGACAAAGGAAATAAAAAACTTGACATTAAAGCGGATTTGTTATACAATTATACAGTGCTTAATATTCTTTAAAAAAATGAGTTTTCTGTAAAAATGGAGTTTATTATATTCCGAATACTTAGAATGGAGCCGTCAAAAATAAGACTGCTCTTTAAAATATTTAACCGGACAAACGGATATTACCTGCATTTATCCGGTACGAAGATTAAGTGTTTTTTGTGGAATGCAGTCATTTTAAGACAGACCCTCTATGTGTTTGGAAAACAAACATTACGGTTTGATACCGATGAAGAGAGGGGTGTGTTATTATAGGTATAATTATTGTATCGGCTGTTGCGGCAGTAGTGTGCGTAGTTTGCGGTTTTGTATCATTCAGAGCCGGTGTATCGCACAGAAAAAGAGTCGCAGAGGCTGAATTCGGCTCTGCCGAAGAAAAAGCAAAATCTATAATTTCCGATGCTGAGCGCGCCGCAGACGCTAAGAAGCGTGAGCTCTTACTCGAAGCAAAAGAAGAGAATCAAAAGCTCAGAAGCGATTTTGACCATGAGGTCAAGGAACGCAGAGGCGAACTTAACCGTCAGGAGCGCAGACTTAATCAAAAGGAAGAAACTTTAGATAAGAAAACGGACAATCTTGAAAAGAAAGAACAGTCACTTAATGCAAAAATTAAGGCGCTGGACAAAAAAGAACAAGAAATAGCAGAAATTAAACAGCAGCAGATAAATGAGCTTGAAAAAATTTCAGGTTTAACAAGAGAAGAAGCAAAGGCAATTCTTTTGCGTGACGTTGAGATGCAGTCAAGACATGAGGCAGCTGTCATGGTTAAAGAAATTGAGCAAGAGGCAAAAGAAAATGCGGAAAAGCTGGCTAAAAACATTGTTGCAATGTCAATCCAGAAGGTTGCTGCAGATCATGTTGCCGAAACTACTGTTTCTGTTGTTAATTTACCCAGTGATGAAATGAAGGGCCGAATCATAGGACGTGAAGGCCGTAACATAAGAACTCTGGAAACCTTTACGGGTGTTGACCTTATTATTGACGATACTCCCGAAGCGGTTATTGTATCAAGCTTTGATCCAATCCGACGTGAGGTTGCAAGAGTTGCACTGGAAAAGCTTATTGTTGACGGACGTATTCATCCGGCAAGAATAGAAGAATCAGTTGAAAAAGCCCGTAAAGAGGTTGATGCGGTTATCAAGCAGGAGGGTGAAAGTGCTTCGTTTGAAACCGGTGTTCACGGCTTACATCCTGAGCTTATCAAGCTTTTGGGTAAGCTGAAATTCAGAACAAGTTATGGTCAGAATGTATTGAAGCACAGCATTGAGGTTGCGCATCTTGCCGGTGTTATGGCGGGTGAGCTCGGCTGTGATGTCGCTCTTGCAAAGCGTGCAGGTCTTTTGCACGATATTGGTAAGGCGGTTGACCACGAGGTTGAAGGTTCGCATATTACAATCGGTGCGGATATTGCCAAGAAATTCCGTGAGAATAAAGACGTTATTCACGCAATTATGGCTCACCACGGCGATGTTGAACCCGAAACACTTATTGCTGTTATTGTTCAGGCGGCTGACGCAATTTCTGCGGCACGTCCCGGAGCAAGACGAGAAAATCTTGAAACTTACATCAAACGTCTGCAGAAGCTCGAAGAGATTGCTGACAGCTTTGATGGAGTTGATAAATCTTTTGCTATTCAGGCAGGACGTGAAATCAGAATCATGGTTAAACCCGATAAGGTTAATGATGACGCAATGGTGCTTGTTGCAAGAGATATAGTGAAGCGTATAGAAAGCGAGCTTGAATATCCCGGTCAGATTAAGGTTAATCTGATAAGAGAAACGAGAGTCGTTGACTGTGCGAAATAATCACTAACATTGAAAATTGGG
The DNA here is from genome assembly GCA_036310525.1 of Clostridia bacterium. Classification (GTDB taxonomy): domain Bacteria; phylum Bacillota; class Clostridia; order UBA1381; family UBA1381; genus UBA4716. The sequence goes on along the minus strand of JAXJRQ010000002.1, from coordinate 3,313 downwards.
AGTTATACGGATTGAAAACATTTGTTGTTGAGATTATTTTACGATAAAGGTAAAGTACGGATGGCATATTGTTTTGCTTCTACCTTTCCGTACGGCTCCTTTTTTTATCTATAACCGATATTAGAAAGAGAAAAGAAAATGATAAAAATTTTGTGTATAGGCGATGTAGTCGGCAGTACGGGCAGAGAAATGCTGTTTCGGTATGTCGATGATATAAAATACCAAAAATCAATAGACCTTGTAATTGCTAACGGCGAAAATTCGAGCCATGGCAGAGGTATGACCCGTGCATCGTATTCGGAAATGATGCGTGCCGGAGTTGACGCCTTCACAATGGGAAACCATACCTACGACGCAAAGGAAGTCGTGAGCATACTTGAAAAAGAAGATAACGTAATCCGTCCGTCAAATTTCAGCCGACATTGTGCGGGACACGGCTCAATGCTCGTAAAAACCAAGTCGGGCATAAGCGTGGGAGTGATAAATCTTTCGGGAAGAATATATATGAATCCTGCGGATTCACCATTTGATGCGGCGGAGCGTGAAATAGAAAAGCTGGCGAAAAAAACAAATATCATTATTGTGGATTTTCATGGCGAAGCTACAAGTGAAAAGGAAGCAATGGGGTATTTTCTTGACGGGCGTGTGAGTGTAGTGTTTGGTACACATACTCATGTGCAGACTGCGGATGATAAAATTCTCCCCAACGGTACGGGATATATAACCGACCTCGGCATGACAGGCCCTGATGATTCCGTTCTTGGCATGAACAGACATACAATCGTGGAGCGCTTTGTTAAAGGCGTGTCGCATAAGTTTGATGTTGCAACGGGAAAGGGCAGATTTTGCGGCTGTATATTTGAAATAGACGAAACAAACGGAAAATGTATTTCTACGGAAAGATTATATTTTAATTCGTAATAAATGTATAAATCAAAAAATCACGTATGTTGTACGTGATTTTTTGATTGGCGATAAAAGCAAATTAGTCGCCCACACTCCTCAATGCAGTGACAACCTTTAATATTATTAATGATTTCGTAAATTAATATTGACTTTATTATGGTGTGTATGATAAAATTGAAATATATGTTAAAAAGGACGAAAGGAACAGTAGCAAATATGAAAAAAACAAAAATAGCAATTATAGTCATGTCGTTTATTATGCTTCTGGCAGTCGGAGTTATGGCGGCTGACAAGGTGGCGGACAACATTGAGGCTGCCTATATGGCAGAGCATCCCGAGGAATATTCGGACGCTTTGGGCGTGGATATTTTCATTGAGGACAAAATGCTTGTGACCGATTCTGAGGCGGTTTTTGAGCTTTACGATACAAAGGGCAAGCTTATCGGAACAAATAAGCGTGAAATAACTGCTGATACGGAAAGAATTTATCTGCATTTTACAATGCCTACATATAAGCTCGGTACGGATTTTGTATTAAAGCTTGTGAGCGGACTCACTAACGTTCTCTATTATGATGACAGAGTATGGGCAGGCGAGGAAACAACCCTGCATACATATGTTATCAACAACGAGGACGGAACAACCTTCCAGGGTAATAACTTTATCATGCACGGCTGTCCGTTGTATGAAAAGGGCATTTGCATCTACTACAACGGCGACCTTCTCGAATTTGAGGACACACCGAGAGTAGTAAACGGCGTTGCAATGGCGCCGATTATGGAGCTTGGCAATGCTATGAAGCTGAAATCACAGTATCATGAGGACTACAACAGCGTAAGCTCAAAGATTGGCCCGTATGAGGTGCTATTTAATATCAATGATAAATATACTACCGTATTCGGTGAAGATACATATATTTCACACGGTCCTACATGGATTGGCTCGGCAATATATGTGCCTGTAAGAGATACACTTGAAATGTTTGGTTCATCAATCGAGGTTCTCGATTTTGACGACCACCTTGATATTATCGCAAGCGACGCAACACTTATAAGAGAGCATCTTAACAAAACTCCCGTTAACAAATACGGTATTTATTCAAGAACTCCGTATCTTGTATGGGTAAGTAAGTCGGAATATACCGTTCGTGTATATACGGGAAGCCAGTACAACTGGGAGCTTGCGTATGAAGCTCCGTGTGCAATCGGTGCATGGAACACTCCCACAATCGAGGGTCAGTTTGAATATCAGTACCGCACAACATGGACATATCCCTCATATTACGTAGGTCCTGCATTGGTATTCTACGGCGGATATGCACTTCATTCGACACTTCTTAACTATGACGGTACAGAATACGATGGTACAGTTCGTGCAAAGATTTCACATGGCTGTATCAGACTTCATCCGTGGGATATTAACTGGATTGCCGCAAGAATCCCCGTCGGCACTAAAATTTATATAACAGGTTAAAAAATGCATGGCATTTTGAATATAAGAAAAGAGGTAAATAAAAATGAAAATTGCTTTAATTAACGAAAACAGCCAGGCTGCAAAGAATGGCATTATCTGCGAAACTTTGAAGAAGGTTGTTGAACCTATGGGTCATGAAGTGTACAACTATGGTATGTATACAGCAGAGGACGCTGCACCGCTTACATATGTACAGATTGGTATTTTAGCTGCAATCCTTTTAAATTCAGGTGCGGCTGACCTTGTAATCACCGGCTGCGGAACAGGCGAAGGTGCTATGATTGCATGTAATGCATTCCCCGGTGTACAGTGCGGTCATGTTGTAGACCCCACAGACGCATATCAGTTCACACAGGTTAATAACGGTAACTGTATTGCTCTTCCTTTTGCAAAAGGCTGGGGCTGGGGTGCTGAGTTAAATCTTCAGTACATATTTGAAAAGCTGTTTGTTGAAGAATGGGGCGGCGGTTATCCGAAGGAAAGAAGAGAGCCGGAACAGAGAAATGCAAGAATTCTTACAGAAGTTAAAAAGGTTACTCACAGAGACTTGCTTGATATTCTTCCCGAACTTGACGCTGACCTTGTTAAGGGCGCTGTTGCAGGTGAGAAGTTTAGCGAATTGTTCTTTGCAAACTGCAAGTGCGACAAAATCGCAGCTTACATAAAAACATTACTGTAATGTGTTACGGACTCATGTATACCTTCGTTTACATGAGTCCGTTTTGTTTTAATGAGGTTGTTTATATAAATTGTAATTTATAGGTGGCGTAAATAATTATCCCGCCGTAGGGACAGGCGTCCTCGACTGTCCGTTTATGGTTAATTTTACACGGACCGTCTGGAAGCCGGTCCCTACAATTATCATTGCAAACATCCCTATAAATTACAATTTATATAAACAACCTCATTAAAACAAAACGGACTCATGTAAACG
>JAXJRQ010000001.1:0-5043 GCA_036310525.1 Clostridia bacterium | reverse complement strand
GTATATAATTTACCGCCGTAGGGGACGATGCCCACATCGTCCCGTTGTATATTCACGGGCGGATGTGGGCATCCGCCCCTACAATCATCATTTTAAACACACCGCTAAATTATAAATTATTAACCCATATTCTAAGAAAGGAAATTCATATGAAGCGACTTGTAACAGGAATACTTGCACATGTTGACTCAGGAAAAACAACGCTTTCCGAGGGACTTCTCTATACTGCAGGTGAAATAAGCCGTATCGGACGAGTTGACCATGGCGATGCATTTCTTGACACAGACAGCATTGAGCGTGACCGTGGAATTACAATTTTCTCAAAGCAGGCAATGCTTCGCTTTGGTGAAAGTGAATTCACTTTGCTTGATACTCCGGGACATGTGGACTTTTCAGCTGAAATGGAAAGAACTCTGCGTGTAATTGACTATGCAATTCTTGTTATAAGCGGAGCGGATGGAGTGCAAAGTCACACCGAAACACTGTGGAAGCTTCTTATGCATTATAATATCCCTACTTTTATTTTTGTAAATAAAACAGACCTTGATGCTTTTGAGTATGATAGGGTTATGTCAGATTTAAAATCAAGATTATCGGAAGGGTGTCTTGATTTTGGGAAAATGGATGCGGCATTTTATGAAAACGCCGCAATGGCAGACGATAAGCTGCTTGATGAATATATGGAAACGGAAAGTATAAGTGATAGCGCACTCACAAAAGCTGTATCTCAAAGAAAACTGTTTCCATGTTATTTCGGGTCAGCACTTAAAATGGACGGTGTACGTGAGTTTCTTGAAGGCTTTGACCATTTCACACAAAGTAAAAAATACAGTAAAGAATTTGGCGCAAAGGTGTTTAAAATTACCGAGGACGAGCGTGGTCAGCGTCTGACACATATGAAAATTACGGGTGGAAGTCTTAAGGTAAAAGCTCTTTTAAGTGATGAAAAATGGTCACAAAAAGCAAATGAGGTGCGTATATATTCAGGTGTAAAATATAATGCTGTACAGGAAGCATTTGCGGGGAATGTCTGTGCAGTCACGGGACTTACCAAGACTTTTCCGGGTGAAGGTCTGGGATTTGAACACAACAGCGAGGAATTAATGCTTGAGCCTGTTTTTGCATATTCGGTAAAGCTTCCCGAAGGCGCGGATTTACACAATGCACTTATGATTTTCAAGAAGCTTGAGGAAGAAGAAACACAGCTTAAGGTTGTGTGGAATGAGTATCTCCAAAAGATTGACGTTCATATGATGGGCGAAGTGCAGATGGAGGTTTTGAAGCGTATTTTAGCAGAACGTTTCGGACTTTCGGCAGAGTTTGAAGAGGGAAGTATAATATATAAAGAAACAATATCTGAAAAGGTAGAGGGTGTCGGACATTATGAACCTTTGCGCCATTATGCAGAGGTACATTTGTTAATGGAACCGCTTGAAAGAGGCAGTGGACTTATATTTGAAACAAAATGCAGTGAAGATGTGCTTGATAAAAACTGGCAACGTCTGATTATGACGCATTTGTGTGAAAAAACGCATATAGGGACGCTCACCGGCTCGCCGATAACAGATATGAAAATTACCGTTATCAACGGCCGTGCCCACTTAAAGCATACCGAGGGCGGTGATTTCAGACAGGCAACCTATCGTGCTGTAAGACAGGGACTTATGCAGACGCAGATGATTTTGCTCGAACCGTGGTATTCGATAAGACTTGAAGTTCCGATAGAGAATACGGGTCGTGCCATGACTGATTTACAGCAGATGGGAGCAGAGTTTGACGCACCACAGACATTTGAAGATATGTCGGTAATTTCGGGAAGTGCGCCTGTGTGTGCTGTTCGTGATTATCAGTCCGATGTTACGGCGTATACTTCGGGCAGAGGCAGACTGCAGTGCTCATTCAAAGGCTATGCACCGTGTAAAAATCAGGCTGAGGTTATTAAAAAAATCGGATATAATTGTGAAGCTGACATTGATAATACCCCTGATTCGGTGTTTTGTTCACACGGAAGCGGATTTGTTGTAAAGTGGAATCAGGTGTTTGATTATATGCATATACCTGCGATGAATCTTAATCCCGAAGAAGAATTGATGACGGCCGTACCTCGTGAATATACAAAACGTCTGATTGCTGATGAGGAAGAGCTTTTGCGGATTTTTGAGCGCACGTACGGAGCGGTAAAGAAAAAAATTCCCGAAAAACTGCATACGATAAAGAGTAGCCAAAGTTATAAAGCAAAAAAAATGCCTGAAGGTCCTGAATATCTTTTAATAGACGGATACAATATTATATTTGCATGGGATGATTTGAAGAAAATTGCGGAGGAAAGTCTTCAGGATGCACGAACACTGCTTATTGACAGGATTTGTAATTATCAGGTGATGAAGCAGAACAATGTAATTCTTGTCTTTGACGCATACCGTGTAAAGGGTGATAACCGTGAGGTCGAGAAGGTGCACGGAATAAGCGTTGTTTATACAAAGGAAGCAGAAACGGCGGATGCGTATATTGAAAAAGCAACTCAGGAGCTGTGCAAAAATTACCGTGTACGTGTTGCTACATCGGATAATCTGGAACAGATAATCATTTTCGGGCATGGCGCAAGACGTGTCAGCGCAAATGAATTTAAGACTGAGGTTGAGGCGGTTGAAGCAGATATACGTGCTTTTATAAAAGAAAACAATAAGTCGATAGAAAGTATAAGTTCTATCGTAGAAAAATAAAAGAATGTGCGCTATGAGGCGCACATTCTTTTATTTTAAAATGTCCTTTAATCCATGCATGAATCCGTCAAGGCTCACAGTACAAATATCACCGCCGATTGGCTTTGAGTCTATGCAGATAACATTTGCGTGGACTTCTTCATCAAGCTTTATCGGATAATTTTTTACTATGTATGTGTATCTTTTTCCTTTCATTCCTTTATAAGGACGTAAGTCAAAGCCTGATTCAAGCTGCATTTTGTTATAATTTTCATACACAAGATCAAACGGATCGGGAATAATAATATCAGAAAATTCAATACATTCTTCATCAATTTCCCAACCGTATTCGCTGAGAAATTCAGCGTTTATTTCATCAATATCCGTTGCAAAAACTGCAAAAGCAATTGTTATGAGTGCTATAATTATTACTGCAAAAGCATACATCTTTTTTCTCCTCATATTTTCACCGCCAAAATATTATTTACTATTATTATATAAATATAAAAGGAATATATTACCCTGCATATATGATGTTTTGCAGGATACAATAAAAGTAAATCCGTATAAAACATGCGTAAGGATTGTGCAAAAAGAAAGGTAGTGATTATATGAACAAAACAGCTCTTTTACTTGTAATAATAGGAGCAATTAACTGGCTTCTGGTCGGACTGTTCAAGTTTGATCTGGTCGGTGTGTTGTTCGGCGGTCAGGATTCGCTTCTGGCAAGAATTGTTTTCGTTTTAGTAGGTCTTGCGGGTTTGTGGTGTATTACATTCTTTTTCAACAGAGAATACACGAAAAATCATTCGCATACCTGATAAAGCATCAAAAAAGCTGTCTTTAAGACGGCTTTTTTGATGCTTTTGGATAAAAAAGTGTAATTTATTCAATATATTGGGTTAAAAATACAAGAAAAACCTTTAAAAATGTGATATTCTATTATAGAGGTGATTAAAGATGAAAAAATATAATCTTATAGTAGCAGGAGGAGGACTCAGCGGAGTGGCGGCGGCAGTAAGTGCCGCAAGAGCGGGTCTTGAGGTTCTTCTGGTTGAAAAATCGGGATGTCTTGGCGGTGCAATGTCAAACTGTCTTGTATATCCGTTTATGCCGTACTGGACGGAAATGGACGGAAAGAAAGAGTATTTATCTGCCGGGATATTTGAGGAAATGCGTAAAAGACAAAATGAATACGAAACTTCCAAATCGGATATGAATTTCAAGCCTGAATATTTCAAGCTTGTGCTTGATGATATGGTAAATGAAGCAAAAATAGATGTACTGTATCATGCTGTGATTTTTGGTGTAAATACAGACGAAAGACAAATAAAGAGTGTAAATATTGCTCTGAAATCAGGACCTCTGACAGCAGAAGCAGACTTTTTTGTTGATGCTACGGGAGACGGTGATTTGTTTGCGTTTGCAGGCTGTGATTATCAGACTGGACGAGATAATGACGGGCTTTGTCAGCCGATGACGACATGCTTCCGTATGAGCGGAGTGGACGTGGAAATGTATAAGAAAGAACGTTCCGCCCTGCAGGAATTGTATAAAAATTATCGCAAAGAAGGTAAGATTGAAAATCCCAGAGAGGATATTCTGACATTTTTAGGAATAGGTGAGGGGATTGTTCATTTTAACACAACAAGAATCGTCAAGCTTGACCCGACAAATCCGTTTGATGTTAGCAAAGCAGAAAGCATGGCAAGAAAACAGATACATGAAATTGTCAAATTTCTTAAGGATAATTCAAAGGCTTTTGCAAACAGCAGTATAATTTCAGTTGCGTCGGATATAGGTGTTAGGGAAAGCAGAAAATTAAAAGGTGTACATATCCTTACAGCGGAAGAGCTTAAAGACTGTACTAAATTTGAAGATTCAATCGCTCTGGGCAATTATGACATTGATATTCATAACCCGTCAGGCTCGGGAACAAGCCATTATTATTTCAAAGACGGTGAATTTTATACAATTCCTTACCGTAGCCTTTTGCCGAAAGAGTTTGATAATATGCTTGTTGCCGGACGCTGTATTTCAGCAACACATGAGGCCCAGGCATCGGTGAGAATTATGCCCATATGCTGTTGCATGGGTGAAGCTGCAGGTACAGCAATTGGAGTAGCGTATAATTCGGGCGCAAATTTGCATAATGTTGATATAAATGAAGTACAAACAATATTAGTTAGTAATGGTGCAAAATTGTAATTTATCGGTGAGATAAATATTATGTTATTGTAGGGGACGATGCCTACATCGTCCCGTTGTTATGTTCACGGGCGGATGTGGGCATCCGCCCCTACGGCGGTAAATTGTATACAGTTGCAAACAATTATATTTG